>CATPCO010000166.1 GCA_955652925.1 uncultured Xanthobacteraceae bacterium
GCATGGGTTGGCACCGTTGAACGGTCCACACATAGGGGCGGGGCCGGGCGGGAACAATAGCCAATCCCCTGCCGCCGATCCTGCAAACTTTTCGGCCTCGCGCTGCCCCCCTACGCGGCAAACAACGGCCACCTTGATGCCCCAGTTTGCGCCTTGACGGGCACTCCTCGAGGTGTGACCACAGTCCGGAAGGGGGAGAGGGTCGCATGAGAATGAGACGCGCCTGGTGGGCGGCCGCACGGACATTCTTTGTTTTCGCCGCGGTTTTGCTGCTCGCGCCCGCGCCTCTTTCACCGGACGCGCAAGCGCAGGGCGCAGCTTCCGTCACGCTTGATGCGATCAAGGGCTCGCTCGATGAAATCGAGCGAGCCGTCAACCGCGACGACATTTCAGCCGAGGAGCTTGCAGACCTGCGGCAAAAACTCAACGCAGCCACGGAAGACTTGCGAGCGAAGATCGAAGAGATCGAGCCACGCGCGCAGGAGGTCGAGGAGCGGCTCAAGCAGCTTGGTCCGCCGCCTGCCAAGGATGCGCCCCCGGAATCGCCGGAAGTGAGCAAGCAGCGCGAAGAGCTCACAAAAAGCTTCAGCGAGCTCGACGGCGCCTTGAAGGCGGCACGCGTAATGTCAGTGCGCGTCGAGCAATTGAGCGAACGCGTCGCTCAGAAGCGCCACGCATTGTATGCCAGGGAGCTGTTTGCCCGCACGCCGAGCGCGCTCGATCCTTTCTTCTGGTCGGATGTGTCGCGTGCCTTGCCGATCGAGCTGGGCCGCTGGAGGACAATGCTCGATCTCTGGACGAGCGAGCGGCCCGACGGCGCCCGGGCCGCGCTTGCCGCTCTGCTCGTGCTCGCCATCGCGGGCGTGGCGATTGCGATGTCGCGATGGTGGTTTCCTTGGTTCTCGTCGGCTCCGCGCGAAACGATTTCGGCCAAGGCGACGACCGCCTTTTGGACATTCATCTGGTTTGCCGCGCGCACGCCGCTCGCAAGCTTCGCGGCCTTGCTGGTGCTGGAGACATTCGGGCTGTTGACGGTCCGCGTGGGACAGATCGCGCAAGGCCTTGTTGCCGGGATTGCGGCGGCTGCCTTCGGTCATGGCGTCGCGCGGGCGCTCTACGCGCCGAAACAGCCGGAGCGCCGCCTCACTGCGGACAACGATGAGATCGCGCGCTGTCTGCACGACCACCTGGTCTGGGGGTCGCGGGTGCTCGGGGTCGTGATCCCGCTGCAGATCGTACACAAGACCTTGTTCGCGCCATTGGTCATCACTATTGCCACCAATGCGCTGTTCGCGGCGGCAACGGCGGCAATTCTGCTTCATCTGGCATTCCGGCTTGGACGCCTGACGACGCCGACGCAACGCCGCGCGCTGCTGGGGGTGATTCATCCACTCGCCTGGCTGCTTTCCATCTTCATCGTGCTCGCGCTCATCGCTGGGTACAGCGGGTTTGCTGCCTTCGTTTCATTGCGCGTGATTGTCGCCGCCGTGGTATTCGGCGCGCTCTATCTGTTCTCAATCGCCACGCAGGCATTCCTCGGCACCTTCGCCGAGGAGACCGAGCGCGGCCAAAAACTCTCGACCGGCCTCGGGCTAAGCTCGCGCAGCCTCGGCCTGTTCGGAACGCTGCTTACCGCCCTTGTCCGGGTCGTGCTCGTCTTGCTGGCGTTCTTCCTGATCATCGGGCCGTGGGAAGTCTCCACTGCTGATCTGTTCGACACGATTCGCAACGTTCCGTTCGGTTTCAAGATTGGAGAGCTCCACCTTTCGATCCGCGCAATGCTGGTTGCCCTCGTTACGCTTGCGGTCCTTCTGATCATCACCCGCATTGTGCAGGGCTGGCTCGAAAGGGACCTGCTGCCGCGCACGAGAATTGACGCAGGCCTGCAGCACTCAATCGTGACCATCTTCGGCTATGTCGGCGCCATCACGGCGATCACGCTGGCACTGAGCGGGATGGGCTTCGATCTACAGAAGATCGCCTTGATCGCAGGCGCGCTTTCGGTCGGCGTCGGTTTTGGACTGCAATCCATCGTCTCCAACTTCGTGTCCGGCCTTATTCTGCTTACCGAACGGCCGATCCGCGTGGGCGATGCGATCGTGGTCAAGGGCGAAGAAGGTTGGGTGCGCCGCGTGCGCGTGCGTGCAACCGAGATCGAAACCTACGAGCGTGCAAGCGTGATCATTCCGAACTCGGAGCTCATCACCGGCGTGGTCAAGAACTGGACGCACGCCAACCGGCTTGCGCGCATCCTAATCAAGGTCACGGTCTCCTACGATAGCGACCCAGTGAAGGTGCGCGACATACTCCTTGAGATTGCGCACACTCACCCTTTCGTCACGCAATCACCTGCGCCGTCTGCATTTCTTATTGGCCTCGGCGAGAATGGAATGGAATTCGACCTGTTCTGCATCGTCGCCGATGTGGACAAGACCTTGGCGGTCAAGAGCGAACTTCACTACGCCATTCTCGAGCGCTTTCGCGCCGCTGGGATAGAAATACCCTATCCGCAACGGGAGCTGCGCTGGCGGGCGCAAGAAGAAGTTTCAAGTCCGGATGCCGGGCGTGCTGTCGGTTCGCCGGCAACGACCGGCGAGGCCGCGCTCATCCACGGCAAGGTCTTAAAAGACCGCGCGGGTTAGCAGTCTGCTGAAACTCGGCAACGACAAGGCGCAAAACGCTCGACCCACCCGCGCACCGATCGTGATACATGTAGGGGCGGGTTTTCAAACCCGCCCTCGTGCAACAAAGTATGGACCGTGAAGTGCGCGGGCCTCACCTGTTATACGATGCTTTGCCGCGTGACCGGCCCAGCATGAATGCGCAACGACGCTCCTCCGCGCCGCCGCTCTCTGCGTTTGCCAGCCTACGATTATTTTTAGGTAGGCGCATATTTCATCACGGTTTGCGCCTCTCGCGAGCCGTCTCTGCTGAGAAAGGGCGGGTTTGAAAC
>CATPCO010000167.1 GCA_955652925.1 uncultured Xanthobacteraceae bacterium
GCTCGCGGGAGTGTGGGACAGTGAGATCGTACCGATGCTGGAAGCCGCACCCGGCGTCCGCGCGGTGGCCATCTTCGAAGAGATTTGTCGTCGGCATCCCGAGATCGTCACGGGGGTGCGCCGGACCTTGGAGCAACCGCATTGGCAAATGGCGGGCTCTCTACGGCCCTAGCCGGGATGTGATCTTCCGCCAGGAGCACCCGCCGGGCCGGATGGGCCTGTCCGACTTCACCGACATGGGCGCGCTTGGGATCATGATCGCGGGTGCGCGGTTCGATCATCGCCTCTATCACTTCCGGGTGGCGTTTTCGGGCTTCGAGTATGCTCATGTCGTGCTCGGCGGCGAGAGCTTTGTGGCGCTCGCGGAAGGCATGCAGAACGCGCTGTGGGCGCTAGGGTGGGTGCCGGAACAGCACCGTAGCGACAGCCTGTCGGCGGCGTTCTGCAATCTCGATCGTGATGCCCAGGAGGACCTTACCCGGCGCTATGAGGAGCTGTGCGCTCACTACGGCATGATGCCGTCGCGCAACAATCGCGGCGTCGCGCACGAGAACGGCTCGATCGAGAGCTCCCATGGCCACCTCAAGAACGCGCTTGGCGACGAACTCTTGCTGCGCGGCTCGCGCGAGTTCGAGGATCTAACCGCCCATCGCGGCGCAGCCACCATCTCACATCGCACAGGTCATCACATTCCGAAATTTCGCTGTTGCCGCGTCTTGTCCTCAACAAAGAAAAAGCCCCGCGCAGGGCGGGGCTAGAAAGGGAGGAAGCGTTCATGAAACGGGTGCCAGTCTCGCCTAGATCTCGGCCAAATGGAGGCGATCCCTACAACATTCGCCCATTCCACTGTTTCAAATTGGAGCAGGAAGGAGTGCCAACCGTTTTGCCCGTCTGCAAATCCAGCCGGGGGCACCACTGAGGCGCTCCTCACAAAGAAGCCACACCACCTTATACAATGGCACCCAACGGCCAGCCGTAGCACACGTTTACGGCTGCTCGGCGAAGTAATAACTCCGCGGGGGCGGGGAATGACTTGGAACGCCGGCGCGTTGGCAGTGGGAACGGTTCTGCTTGCCCTGGCCCTTGGTGGAGTTCGCGGCCTCGTAGTTGTAATCACGCTCTTCGTGTTCTACTGGCTACTACGGTCAATCCGCATTGCCGGAGCCGCGCATGATGAGAAGCGCTCACAAGAGCACAACGCGCACCAGCATCAGGATAAGGGGAAGGACGAGCAAGAACGACAATCGCAAGCCGAGCAAGAGTGCGAGACTGAAAGATGGGGTCAACGTCAAAGCGAACGGGCCGAGAAGCAATCCCAGGACAATGACTGGTGGAGCGTTCTTGAGGTCCCGCCGCATGCCACCGCGGATGAAATACGGCGGGCCTATCGCTATAAGATAAAGCAGTGCCATCCTGATCGGATAATAGGGCTTGCCCCAGAGCTCCTAGAATTGGCCGAAAGATCTACGCGGACGCTCAATGCGGCATATAGTGAGGCAAACCGGGCCTGTCGGAACGGAGTGCGGTAGGTGGTAGACGCACTCTCGCAAAAAAGTCGGCTACCGTCGACTCTTGGGAAGCCGCTCTGGAGCTTCTTGATCAATATCTTTGGCTCAGGTTCTACCCGATCTCCATCCATCCTGGGTTCAGAAAGAAAATCTGGGCCGCCGTGCAGGAACGACTTCAAAACAGCTCGGAAACGTCAAAATCAGAAAAAGGGCGAATGCGACAAGCATCGCCTGATCGATAATGCCCTGCTTTTTTATGGCAAATCGCAGTTTAAGAAATCCGGCGCGTAATGAAGACGCGGACTGAACTTGGTTCGTACCCTGGCGCACCACGCGGATGCGCCACCAAGCAACGTAAGGAAACGGCGTCGCTTAATTCGATCCAGTTGCACTCGGGTCTCCGCGCTTTTCGTTCTCTCCTAGCTGCTGTCTTATTACTTCCTGCCTGATTGCGGCCACAGCTTGCCATTCCTTCCGACGCTTTTCCTTGAACTCTTCCAGCCAGTCGCCAAGCTTCGGCGTTTTCTCGGCCTCTTTCGCAGTTTCTGCCTTGTCGACGTCAGCCACTGTTTGGTTGATAGTTTCCATGATGATCGCTTCCCGGAGTGGCTCGTCCCTCTTCACTATTTCCAGGACAACTTCTCGCATCTCCGCAGTCGACGTGTCCTCAAGAAGCAATTTCAATAGGGCGGCCGTTTTCTCTGTCATTAGCGCACCTCTTACGACGTAGTTGACCTGCTCAGGCTGCACTGCATTCTGTTGCCATTCTGACAAGCAGGCGCGGGCCATATCGCACAGATACGAACACGATCCGGGCACCATTGAGACCAATCTGGATCGCATTCTTGAACCGAAAAGCCCCGCGATAATGACGGGGCCTTCGAGCCATCAGGACCAAGCGCGCCACACAGCAAGCCCCACTACCGCGAGCGCAGCGAGTACGCAGCCGGATTCACCTGCCCCGAATCGAACCGGGCCAGCGGAGGCGGGTGCGTTGAGGGTCTTTCCGGCTTCGGTGCTCTGCTGGTATTATGTGGCAGCGGGGAGCTTCCCCGCACAACTTTGCTCTTGTCGGTAGGGGCTGGAGAGACAGAGGAGGTCCTTCAGCATGTGCGACTATAGCTTGCAGAACGTAAAGTCACGTCCTGCGAAGGTTGGCGAGAAACTGAGAACCCAGCTTTTCAATCTCGGCACGCGAGGGTTTGCTTCACCGGAAAATGTCAATACAGCGGTTTGCGTTCTTCCGGGCACAGAGCTTGCCTTCACCACTCCGGTAAGGTGCTACGGACGCGGGCGGTTGCTCGGCTGGAAGTCAGAGGTGCTCAAGCACACCACGGCCATCTTTCGGCAAGTCAACAAGGAGAACCCGCGAACGCATCATGATGCGTTGGAATTTCCAGACGGCCAGATCGTGCTCTTAACTGACCTGTTTGAACAGCAGGAAGCAACAATACTCCAGCTTCCGGCACAACCCGCAACCGCAGCCGAGGCGAAGGCACAGGAGCGGGTCGCGCACGTCGGCTGATTCGCAAGCGGCAAGAGTATTTGGGCCGCCCTCGATTGGGCGGCCTATTTTGCGAAATATGTCGCCGGACGCGCTTCCAACAATGCCAGGCCACAAAAATTTCAAATCGGCCGCTCGAAGCATCCCGCGATCAGTCGTAGCCGGTAGGAGGGGTGCGTCGTCTCACGCGTCTCACGGATCGCAGCGCCCCGACCCGCGCTTGCTGGGCTGAGCGGCAGCGGGCCGGGACTTGCCGTCAGCACCTAGGGGGCGCTGATGACCGCTCTCAGCCTCACGTCGCTATGTGGTAGATTTGCGGCTGTGGGGTTGAGGGCTTTGCCCCACGCTTAAAAGATTATGAAACATCTGCAGAAGCGCCCCGACCCGCCCAAGGTTGGCCCGGTCAGGGCGGGGCCGGGACAGCCACAGCACCACGAGGCCAAGGATGGCGACCAACTGTTCGTCTTCACGGTGACCGACACCGCGGGCCTCGACCAGCAATTCCTCGTGGGCTTCGCAACCCACGACCGGGTGTGGGTGACGCTGGAGAATCCGCAAGGCGACGGCGTCTCGGTGTACGCAAGTGGTGTGGTACGCGACCAAGTGAATCTCCCGCAATTTGCGTGCCTTTGGATCGAGGCCTGCGGCTCTGACTGCGCGTTTTTCCTTTCGCAACCCGCGGATGATTCGTTCGTTGGCCAATTTGCGCATGCTCCCGCATATGCGCTGAAATTCGAGCATCTTCGGCACGGTCGCCGCCGCGAAAGCGAAATTCAGTGAAGTCATCGAATTGGCGCGCTCGCGCGGACCGCAGACGATCACGCGCAACGGCCGCACGGCAGTCGTGATTGTTGCCGCTGAGGAGTGGGAGCGCAAGACCAGCCGTGTCGGCAATCTTGCGGAGTTTTTCGCAGGTTCGCCGCTCAGGGGATCGGGGCTGAGGATCACACGGCACAAAGATCGTCCGCGAAGGACCAGACGTCCCGATCACGAGATCAGGTACTGATCACATAGAACTTGCACCCCGCAGGCGAGGTCAACCCAGCGAGCATCGCCTCAAGTTGGTCGCTCGGCTCAACACCTTTGATGACTGAGAGCATGAAATTAAGTCCGCTCCGGTCGAACTCGCCGTTTTTCGAGTTTAGATTGACGAGTTGAGATGTTAGGCCCTGCAGGAAATCCGAATCGGTAGTTCCGACAGCATCCATGAGAAGTGCCAAGCCGATGACTTTGTCATCATAATCTATTTCGAATGTCCGAGAGTCTTTGCCGGACGCCTTAAGTTTCACTGTCTGAGTTTCTCCACCTCGAGCA
>CATPCO010000168.1 GCA_955652925.1 uncultured Xanthobacteraceae bacterium
CAGCCCGACTAATGGTCGGGAATAGGGAGGCGTATCATGCACGCACAAAGGCGTTATTGGCTCGACCACGATCCCGTAGCCCTCGCGGTGCTGGTGATCGGAATTGGCCTTATCGAGCTGCTCGCGTTGAGCATTTGACCCCCTTCGCCACCGTAGCCGAGGCGAAGATCTGGGGCACGCAATTCGTGCGGGAGGCATCCATGCGTAACATCATTGTCGCAGCAATCTTGTTCACTGCTGTGTCCCTATGCGCTGGTGGAGCGCAGGCCGCCCCGTGGTGCGCCCGCCTCAACACCGGCCTCAATGCCTGCAGTTACTATTCATTCCAGCAATGCATGGCTGCGCTTTCGGGAAACGGCGGGATTTGCTCGCCAAACCAATTCGAAACTCCGTATTGGACCGGTAAGGACGCGCGCAGGGGCTATCAACGCGCCTATTAGGCGCTGCTGCTTCTCCCCTGTCGAGATTGCCACCAACAAATCTGGACACTATCCAAGATCGCTGTCGGACGCTGGATGGGCTGCAACGGTTGGCATCACGACCCTGACTACCCCTGTGACTTTCGCGAAGGGCACGGATACGGCGGCGGACGCGTACCGGTGGCTTCGTCCTGAGCGCGTGAGGAGGCGGCCGGAAATGCGGTGCCGCAACGTACTCCTTGGTCCGCTCGGTGAATGAGGCACAGAGCAGCGGGGCAGAGGGGCATAAGGACCATGCTGATCGGGCCCGATGCCTCCTATGCTTGACCGCCTCGCGACCAAGCGGACGATTTTAAACAGCCATTGCATATCCCGGTCTGCCGCCAGAGGCATTTGGGGTCATAGGCAATGTGGATATTCGGCTACGGCTCATTGATGTTCGACGGGTGGGAATCCGGTCATGGCTGCATTGAACGCACATTGGCTGACCTTGCCGGATACCGACGCGTCTTTAACAAGAAGTCAGTCAAAAACTGGGGCACAAGGGAGTGGCCTGGCCTAACGCTCAATCTAAAACAGTCGGCCACTTGCGTCTGCCTCGGCGCCGCATTCGCGTTTGCAGATGATGATTCCAAGTCTCAGGACTTGCTGAATTGCCTGACCAAGCGCGAAGCCTGCCAACCCCACTCATTGGCCATTCGGTTGCTAGACGGCCACGATGTTAAAGCCCTCGTGTATATCTATGAAGGCCAGAACATCCTTGATCCAACTACTTCGCTTGCGGAGAAGGCGAGCATGGTTGTTCGAGCCAAAGGCAAAAGCGGTGCGTGTGTTGATTACGTCAGGCAGACTTTCGAGGGACTGAGCAGCATCGGTCTCAATGATCCCGAAGTGACCAGCCTGTGGGAAGCAGTGAGAAATAACCTAGTTGGACAAACTGATATGATTTCGGGGCTGGAGTAGATGCCAATGAAAGAATGGCTACTTGTTTTAAAGGCCGCTGATGCTGCTGCTCGGTGGCACGTACACCACCGCCGGAAAGGTCCGGCCGAGGAGCCCTACATCAATCATCTGCTCGAAGTCGCAATGCTTGTGGCCGAGGCAACCGGCGGAAGCGATACCAATTTGGTGATTGCAGCCTTGCTGCATGATGCCATCGAGGATTCAGAGGTCCCAAGGGAATTGATTTCTCGAACGTTTGGCGAGGACGTTGCCTCTATCGTTGCCGAGGTTACCGACGACAAAAGCCTGCCGAAAGCAGACAGAAAGCGCAAACAAATCGAAGGCGCGGCAGGCAAGAGCACGCGGGCCAAGCTGCTCAAACTCGCCGACAAGACAAGCAACCTGCGTGCAATTGGTGTCAGCCCGCCTGCCGATTGGTCCGTCAAGCGTAGGATTGAATACGTGGAGTGGGCTCGGAAAGTGGCCGCAGGTCTTAGGGGCGTAAGCCCGAAGCTTGAACAACAATTTGATGAGGCGGCTCATGCCGCAGAGCGGTCATTCACGCCAGCCTTGTAATAGCGCTGACACTCTTCGACGTAATCAGATCAATATGCAGAGGTAACCCCACTCAAGCGCGACTGCGTATCGACCGCCGCGGCATGAGGCACAACTCGGGCATCGCGACCAGCGATGGATTCCATTGGTCGGCTGTCGTCGATAGCGGGGTGATGCCGCCGACTACAACGCCAGGGCCATTTGCGGATCGATGTCCGCTACATCCGGGCACAGCGAAGAGAGCGACACGCCGATGAGGCGAACGCCTTTCCGCAGCGGAAACTGGGCCGCGAGCAACTCCGCGCTGATCGACGCCAAGGCCGAGTGGTCCGAAATCGGCGCGACGCGAGATCGACTGCGGGTAATGATCTGGAAGTCCGCGAACTTCACTTTGAGCGTCACCGTTCGTCCCCTGACGCCGGTGGTCTCGCAATAGTGCCATACCTTATCGACCAGCGGACCAAGCTCGGCTCTAATGTCGTCAAGGCTCGTCAGGTCCCGCGAGAACGTGTTCTCCGCTCCAACCGATTTGCGGATGCGATTTGGGAGAACCGGTCGGTGATCGACGCCACGGCAGATGGAGTAGAAATGCCGTCCCGCCTTACCGAAATGCTTCAACAGGAAGGCTTCGTCCTTTTCCCTTAGATCAAGGGCGGTGAAGATCCCGATCTCCTTCATCTTCGCCGCCGTGGCTGGCCCGATGCCATGAAACCGCTCCACCGGGAGCGTCTCGACAAAGCTCGGCCCCATCGCGGGCGTGATGACGAAGAGACCATCGGGCTTGCGATAGTCGGAGGCGAGCTTGGCGAGGAACTTGTTATACGAGACGCCCGCGGACGCTGTCAGTTGAGTCTCAGCGCGGATTTTTGCCCGAATCTGTTCGGCGATTTCTGTCCCGGATGCGATGCCTTGAAGATTTTCAGTCACATCGAGATAAGCTTCGTCGAGTGACAACGGCTCGATAACCGCAGTGTGCTCCGCGAATATCGCGCGGATTTGTAGCGACACCTCTTTGTAAACGTCGAACCGCGGCTGCGCGAAGATCAAGTCTGGACATTTTCGGCGGGCTATCACCGACGGCATCGCGGACCGGACACCGAACTTGCGCGCCTCATAGCGACGGTGCCTCAGTCCCTCAGGAGGATATTGCCCACCTGAGCCACGATCGTGAGAACGTAGAGGTCCTGCAGCTTGAGCCGTCGTCCGATTCGCTCGGAAAGGTCCATTGGAGGTGTCATCCCGAAAATCTGAGGAGGTGTCATCTCCAAAATGATATGACCACATAAGATAATAGACTTATGCCTCTATGGCATACTCTAATACCTTTTTTTTCGGGGACGTAACAAAGGACGAGACCAATAAACGATTGCCGCCGCGGGGATCCTTTAAGATGCTGGATCTCCGTCTACTAGATAGCACTTCAACTTCGACAACAGCGGTCTAATTTCACCGTTGGTGTCGATCAATCAAATCTCCCGCACGGCGGTGCCAACACGAATGAGTACCGCAGAGCGAGGCTCCGCGCTGGTATGAGCGGTTCCAACAGACTGGCGTACCAGAACATAAGTCGCTGACCCA
>CATPCO010000169.1 GCA_955652925.1 uncultured Xanthobacteraceae bacterium
CACCTCCTCACTTCGCGACGAAGCCGGCTTCGGTCATAAGTTCTTTGTTGAGCGCGTCGTCGAGCTCGAGGAAATTCACCATCTCCTCACCCGTGAGGAAGATCGGCTTGAGTGCCTGTTTCTCCATGTAATCCTTGTATTCCAGCGTTTGCGACACTTTCCGGAACAGCTCGACATAGAACGAGCGCTGCTCCTCGCTCACCTTGCCCGGAAGAAACATGGCGCGCAGCATCAGATACTGCACGTCCAGTCCTTCTTCCTTGCAGGTCGGGATATCGTTCCACGACACCGTATCAGTCACTTTCGTCTTGTAGCCGATGCGCTCCTTGTCGAAGACGCAGAGCGCACGCACCTGGCCGGCGCGCCAGACTTCGAGATTCTCGGACGGGTTGTTGACGTTGGCAGCAGTATGATTGCCAACCAGCTGGGTTGCCGCTTCACCGCCGGATTTGTAAGGCAGATAAGCGAATTTGGCCCCGGTCTTCTTTTCAATGAAGACCGTGAGCACGTGGTCTTCGCGCTTTGAGCCGGTCCCGCCCATCTTGAACGGCGGATTGGCGGCCTTGGCCGCCTCGATGAATTCGTGCACGGTCTTGTAGGGCAAGGTCGTGTTGTCCCAGAGCACGAACTCGTCAAGCGCAATGACCGCCACCGGGGTGAGCTCGCGCCAATTGAAGGGGATCTTGGCCGAGAGCGGCAGCATGTAGATTAGCGAATAGGCAATCAGCACTTTGTTGGGATCGCCTTCGCTCGATTTCATGTAAACCAGTGCTTCGGCCCCCGAGGCAGCCCCTTTGAGGGAAACCACCATAGGCTGCTTCATCAGGCCGTTCTTTTGGATCGCCGCCTGCATCATGCGCGCCATCTGATCAGAGGCTCCGCCCGCGCCCGCCGCCACGACAATCTCGACCGGTTTGGTGGGCTCCCAGGCGCTTGCCGGCGCGCCGGCGAAGGCGACCCAGGCAAGTGCGGCCGCGCTCGCGTGCAATCTCATTTTTGACATTTCGCTGTGCTCTCCTTGGATCGTTGGATCCCGAAATCTCTGTCGGAATCGTACCTATTGTGCCGTTCGTCGTTATTCATCACAATGGTTGAGGAGCTTTGAACGAGCTTTAGCAAGCGTGCATGATGCCGCACCTTCTAACAAGATCCATGTGCATTGGGCTTGCGCTCGCCGGCGCCTGCGCACTATGGAGATCCGCTGGCCGCTCGCCGGCAGGCTTGGCAGTAACGCAGGCACAGGCAGTTCAAAGTGCCGGCCCGGCGGCAGAGCGCGCCCGCCGCATGGGTGCCGTCAGCAACTGGGGGTATTGGCTGAGCTTAGCCACAATGGGGGGCGTTGCCGCGGCGCCCCATGATCTCCTTGTCGTCGACAGCGAGATCTCCTTGAACCGCGAATTCGAGCGCGAGTATTCCCGCGAGGAAGTCGCGCGCATGAAGCGGCGCCCCGATGGCAGCCCTCGCGTTCTCCTGGCCTATCTCTCGATCGGAGAAGCGGAGCGGTATCGCCCCTACTGGCAGCCGGAATGGTATGACCAGGCCAAGAAGCCGGCATGGCTCGACAAGGAGAACAGGCGGTGGGCGGGCAACTACCTGGTCCGATACTGGGATCCGGAATGGCAGCGGCTGATCTTCGGCGCGCCTGAGGCCTACCTCGACCGTATTGTGGCCCAGGGCTTCGACGGCGTCTATCTCGACCGCGCCGATGCATACTCCCAGTGGCACAAAGAAAACCGGTCCGCACAAGCCGACATGGTGACGTTGATTGCCCGGTTATCCGAGCACGCGCGCAAAATGAAACCGGAATTCCTGGTGGTCATGCAGAACGCCGAGGAGTTGCTCGAAGACAAAACCTTGCTCGCTACTCTCGACGGCATTGCCAAGGAGGACCTGCTCTTCGGAGTGCGGCGCGCGGAAGAGCCCAACAAGCCCAAAGAGGTGGAATGGTCGATTGAGCTCCTGCGCATGGCGCGCGAGGGCTCGCGCAAGGTGCTGGTCGTGGAGTATCTCAAGGACGCGACCAAGATGGCTGAAGCGGCAGCTCGACTGCTTGATGAAGGTTTCGTGCCCTACTTTGCGCCGCGTAAGCTCCACTGTCTCAACCCGCCCGCGGTCCTGGACGCATCCGGCAAGTTGCCGGAGCATCATTGCCGGTAATCATTACTGCTCACTGACACTACTGACTGCTGATCACCGATATCGCAGCACCCGAGGCAGCGCCGCCGATCATGCAGGGCAGGCCAAATTCCACATGACCCGTCGTGGCTGCCACGATGCAGCCCAGTGCCAGGGCGCCCTGCCCGATTGTTCCCCAGGTCGACCAATCGCGCTTGGAGCCTGGGCCCTTGCGCTTGAGCTCCTCGATTGCAGCAAGCGCGTCTTTGCGCAGATGCGTGGTTTCCACGCTCTCGGCAGCATCGATCACTTCGTTGAGCACCGAAGCGATTTTCTTGGGCTGGGTGTTGCGCGCCTGCTTGAGCATTGCGAGCAATGACGCGTCGCGCGCGGCATTGCTGGCGAGAGTGTATTTGGCCATGTTGCCCATGGTGAGCTTGTCGACGCTGTCGCGCTCGTTCGCCCAGGGCAGGAGCGCGATGATCCGCGTGATCGGCCGCTCGGAACCGGTGGCAAAATAATAGCCCCACAGCGTGTCGAGCAGCTCGGGACTCTTCTCGAACGTGAGCTCGATGGCGCCTTTGCGATCACCGCCGCCCTGCAAATGATCGCGCAGGCGATCCCACAAGTTCGGACCTTTCTTCTCGAGTGCCACCTCGTCGAGCGTCTGCAGCCGCCCGTCGAGATATTTCTCGATCATGGTTTTGCGAATGGGCATGCGATCGGCGTATTTGCGCAACCAGCGCTGCCAGTCGGGGTGACCCGAATACGCGATCGAGCGCACAATCACCCATTGATCCACCGGCGCGATGGAGAGCATCCTGCCGATGAGCTCCTCGGCCCGGTCGGGATTGGAGCCGAGCACGCCCGCAATGAAGCCGACATACACACCCGCACCCTCCGGCTCCTTGAACGCCCCCAGCGCGCTGAGCGCGCGCACCGCCGTCGGCAGACGCGCCGGTTGCGGGCGCGCCCGATAGTTCGCCAGCCATTTGCCGATTGCATCCATGGACGAGAACTCGCCGCCCAGGGGCAGCGCAGCCCAAGCAGGTGCAACCAGAGCGCCAACGATGATGAAGAGCGCGATCAAACGCCGCATGATCCCCTCCCCCATGATTCGTGGAGGTGATCAAGCACCTGCGTCGTTTTGCGGGCGCCCCCGTGCACGGGCAAGGGCGCAACTGGGGCGTGCTGCCCAAATAGTGAATAGTGAGTTGTGGGGGCTGGAAGCTACTACTCACTACTCACCACTCACCCCACTTAAAACAGCTCAAAATACTCCCGCTGCTCCCATTCCGTGACCTCGGATTGAAAGCGCGCGATTTCTGCTTCCTTGATGCGCAGATAATAATCGATGAAGACGCGGCCAAAGCCGTCGGAAAGGCAGTTGTCGTTGCGAAGCGCGCGTAGCGCCTCTTCCAGACTCTTTGGCAGAAGAAGCGCCTGCGCCTCGTAGGGCGTGTCGGCCGATGGTCCGGGCTCGAGCATGCGTTCCATGCCGTCGAGCCCGGTAAATATCTGGGAGGCCATGTAAAGGTAAGGATTGGCGGCTGGCTCGCCGACGCGATTTTCAAGCCGCGTGGCCGCGTCCCCGGCGCTGCCCAGCACCCTGATCATGACGCCGCGATTGTCCCGGCCCCAGACCACGCGATCGGGCGCGAGCGAATAGCCGCGGTAGCGCTTGTAGCCGTTGATCGTCGGGGTCGTGAAGGCAGCCGCCGCACGCGCGTGCGAAAGCAGACCCGCGAGGAAATTGCGGCCGGTGCGGGACAGCAGCTCCTTGTCCTGCGAGGTAAACGCGTTGATGTTCGTTTGTCGATCGACCAGTGATTGATGCAGATGCCACCCGCTGGAGAGCACATTCGCGACGTTCGGACGGCACATGAACGTCGCGTGATAGCCCTGGCGCCTGCAGATCTGTTTCACCGCGCTGCGAAACATGATCATGGTGTCGGCCGGCAGCAGTCCCACCTGCGGATGGAAGGTAAACTCGCACTGGCTTGGCCCGAGCTCGACCTCGACCGAGCGCAGTGGGAGCCCGAACGCAATCACGTCACGCCGAATGCTTTCCAGTATCGGCTCGATCTGATCGAAGCGCGTTTCCGTCAGGTACTGATAGCCTTGTGACAGCAGGCTGACCTGGGGCGCCTCGCCGGGCCAGGTGGCATCCTCCGGAGCCAAGCGCGGGTTATCGAGCTTGAAGACATGAAACTCGACTTCGAGGCCCGCGATGTAGTCGAATCCGGCCTCGGCCAATTTTCCGAGTGCCCGCCGGCAAAGATGGCGCGTTGAGAACGGCACCGGACGGCCATTGCTGAAATACATGTCGCACAGCATCCAGGCCGTGCGCGGCGCCCACGGCAGGACGCGGAAAGTCGTGGGGTCGGCAATCATCAGAAAGTCGCCGGCTCCCTCCATCTCCGGCATGCCGAACCCACCGCCCGCCGTGAATACCGGAAACACGGTCTTGTGCGCGGTATCCTTGGCAAGAAGGGTCGTGGTGATCGAGCAGCCGTTGCGCATCACGCGCGCGGCTTCGCTTGCCACCATGGTCTTGCCGCGCAGGATCCCGTGCTGGTCCGGAAACGAGAAGCGCACAACCTCAAGACTGTGGTCCTCAATCCATTTATCGGCGCGCGCGGCGGCCTCGAACTGCTCGTCGTTCCAAAGCCCGTGCCGCTCGACAAAGCTGCGTGCGGTTCTTTCTTGCGAGGAGGACACGCAATCCGTCCCTTCAGTGCAGGCTTGCCGCCTTCGCCTGCAGGGCTGCCAGAAGGTCGTTCGAGCCCTGAACGGCGAGCCGCTGATGATAGAATCGCAGGCCGTAAGCTCCCCCGAGCTCCTCGCCCGCTCCGGCGCGGCCCGGACCGCCGTGATTGCACTGGGGCATGACGATGCCGTGCCCGGTGTGAGCCGAAGCAATGGCCGGATCGACGGCGAGGATACGTCCGTGCGCCGGGGCAATGGCGCTCACCATGCGCAGGAGAAAGTCCTTATCGTCGGCGAAAACGGAGGCAACCAGAGATCCCCCTCCCCGGGCAATCAGCGCGCAGGCTTCTTGCTCGTTGCGATAGGGCACGATGGTCGCCGCCGGCCCGAACACCTCGACTTCGTGCACTGCCTTCGCGCCGGCGGCATCGTTCACGCACAGCAGGGTGGGTGCAACGAATGCCGACTTGGCGCTATCGATGCCGGGAAGCCGGGGCGGCTCGGGCCCGCCGCACAGGATCGATGCCTCGGATGCGAGCCGCCGGATTCCGTCGAAAGCAGCGCCCTGCTGGGACCTTGTGACCAAGGGACCCACCCGCGTGTCTTCCTGGCGCGGATCGCCGACTTTCGTCGTTTTGAGCTTGGCGGCAAGCGCGTCTGCGATTGCGCCGGCTTGATCGGCGGGGACGAAGATGCGGCGGATGGCGGTGCATTTCTGCCCGGCCTTGACCGTCATCTCCCGCACCACCTCGCGCAGGAAAGCGTCACAGGCGGCGCTGCCCATTGCCGAACCCGGCGCCAGCACCGCCGCGTTGATACTGTCGGCCTCAATATTCACCGGTACGGATTTCCTCACCACATCGGGATGGCCGCGCACCCGCGCGGCAGTGTCGGCTGAACCGGTAAAGGCGATCACATCGTCGCACGTGAGTAGTGCCAGAAGGTTGCCTGCTGATCCGCACAGGAGGTTGAGAGCGCCCTCCGGCAGCACGCTCGCCGCGATCACGTCTTTGACCATGGCGTGCGCCAGGAGCGCGGTCGCCGAGGCAGGTTTGGCAAGAACGGGCATGCCGGCGACGAGCGCGACTGCCGCTTTCTCCCATAAGCCCCAACTCGGGAAATTGAACGCGTTGATGTGAATGGCGACGCCCTGTCGCGGCACCATGATGTGGACGGCCTGGTAGTTTTCCGCCTTCGCAAGTCGCACCGGCTTTTCGTCCAGCACCATGCGCTGATCGCCGAGCGTTGCGCCGACACGAGCGTAGTATTTCAATGTAGCGATTCCGCCGTCGATATCGATTGCAGCATCGGTTTTGGTATTGCCCGAATTGGCAATGGCAATTTCCTCGTAGCGGGCGCGGTTGACAACCAGGACGTCAGCGACCGCGCCGACGAGTTTGGCGCGCCCCGCATAGCTCATTTCTCGCAGGCCGCCCTGCCCCTGCATGCGCGCGAAGATGAGCGCGCTCGCAAGATCAACACCTTTGGCCGAGACGGTTGCAAGCTCGTCGCCGCTCACCGGATCATAAAGCCGCGTCTCGACGCCCTCGCCGGAAACCCAGCGCCCGCCGAGATAACTTTCAAGGCTTTCTGCTGCTCTCGCGCTCATGTTGGGAACCTGCATTGCCCGGTCTCGTCACGAGATGACCGCAACCGGCCTTGTTTGCCCAGTATTCCCACGCGCGCCAGGTCTCGGTGGAATAGGGGCTGTAGCCGCGATTGCGGGCATCGATTTCGCCCTGGCTGAGGTATTTGATGTCGCCGCCCAGGTGCTTGGCGCGAAGCAGCGCGCGCGCATTGCGCGGCAGGTATACCGACATGCGCACCACCTCGATGAGCGAACGTCCGGCGGACGCAAAACCATGTCCCCGCATCAATGCAACATTGTTCGCGCCGAGGCATTTCGCGAGATCGCGTCCCTGATTGATGTTGGTCACCAGCAGATTGGTGTCGCCGAACTTTTCAGCGATATCCCAAACGGGCACGTTGGATCCGATGAAACTGCCGGAATGGATCACGGGTCGCAGCGGTGTGGCCTGGGCAATGCCAAACGGCAGAATGTCCTCGGCGTGAGCATGAACGACGGCCTGGATATCCGGCCGCGCTTCAAAGATAGCCGCGTGGATGAAGCGTTCGAGATAAAGCGCCCGCTTCTCGTCGCGCACGGACTGTCCGTCCAGCCCCAACTCGACGATGTCCTCGCGCTCGACCAGCTCCGGTGAAAGCGAGCGCGAAATGAAAAAATGCTGCGGATTGTCCGGGTTGCGCACGCTCACATGACCGTACGCATCGACCACGTCCTCACGCGCAAGAATGCGGTTCGCGACAACGAGATCCTGAATAAAATGATCGAGACTCGACATGATTGCTCGGATCAAAGCGGCGTGGGCACAAAGAGATCATCCACCCGGACGGGAGCAGCAATCAATGACTGATCCACCAGATACGTAATGAAGGCTTCCAGGGTCGCCCGGTTCGGCTCAACGCCATAAGGCCAGGGATCGCCGTCGAAGATCTCGTAGATTTCGTCGATGTCGCGCATCAGCCAAGGTGTCATGTAGCGCAGCGCCCGCAGGTTGAACATTTTGGCAAGGGCGATTTTCTTGGATTCACAGAACGCCTTGTACAGGCTCGTCGCTACGAATGGATATTTCTCATGTACCCGCTTTCGGATCGCAACAAGATGCATGATGGGATAGATTTTCGTGCGCTTATAGTACTCTTTTTCAAGCTCGACATAATTCGGGAACAGTCGCACGACATCGGGATTGGTGCGGATCGCGGCCGGCAGGCTGGTCCCCAGCGTGGCATCGACCGCGCGCTCCACGATGAGGTCGCTCATGGATTTATTGGAGCGGTTCTGCTCGATCGAAACCGGCCGCAGGAGCGGCAGCACGGTTGGGCTGCCATGGGCGCCGGCGGTGTTCATCGCGCCCTGCACCCAATGGATTTTGCGCAGATCGACCCCGTACTCATGCTGCAGCAGGCCATTGATGTAGATGACCGCGCTCATGGTCAATAGCGGCACGCCTACGCGCTTGCCTTCGAGGTCCTTGGGCTTGTTGATGCCGGCTGCGCGGTGAACTGCAATGAAGCCGTGGCGGAAGGCCCGCGATGGAAAGACCGCAATAGCAACGAAAGGGCATTGCTGGTTCGCGAAGCGCTGGACGAATTCAGAGCTCGAAAATTCGGCCACGTCGAATTCTTCGCCCCCTGCCATGCGATCGAAAATGGGGCGGGGCTCATCGATAGCGATGAAATTCAGATCGATGCCCCCGGCCTTCACCTCGCCGGTATAGAGCGGCTGCATGCGGTCGTAGAGCCCGCAAGCAAACGAGAGCTGCAAATTGGCCATGGCTTTCCCCGATCCGCTGGTGCTCGGTCGTGGTGTAGCATGAGCCCGCCGTGGGCGGGAACCCCACGGGCCCTCGTCACACGCGCCAAGTCATGCTAGTTGCCGGATCGAGGCCAGCCGCGTGCCCTCATCATCAAAGGTGGACCAATGAACAAGCCCATCACCGATATCGCGCATCCTAAGATGCTGCTTGATCCTTATGCCATTTGGGCCGCGAACGAGGGCGTTCCCATTACCGAGGATTTCGGGATCGATCTGCGCAAGGTTGCGACCTCAGCGTGGCCACGCTTCGGCGTTGACGGCGCAATCGTGCATGTGAAGGGGCGCGGCGACTTCGTCTCCATGTTCGTGCTAGACCTTGCGCCGGGGGCCAAGTCTGCGCCGCAGAAACACTTGTTCGAGGAGGTGATCTACGTTCTCTCGGGCCACGGCAATACCACCATCGAGACCAGTGATGGGCGAAAGCACAGCTTTGAATGGGGACCCAAGAGCCTTTTCGCCCTTCCGCTCAACGCGCGTTATCAGCATTTCAATTCCAGCGGCCGCGAGCGGGCGCGGCTTGCTTCCACCAACAATCTCCCGATGATGTTGAACCTGTTCCACAACGAAGGCTTTGTCTTCGACAATTCCTACAGCTTCCCGGAACGCGAGGGCGCGGCAAAATATTTCAGCGGCGAAGGCGAATTCATTCCGGTACGGCCTGGTCGGAATATGTGGGAGACCAATTTTGTCCCCGACCTCGCCGGCTTCGAACTCAAGGCCTGGGAACAGCGCGGCGCGGGCGGTTCCAACATGATGTTCATCCTCGCCGAGGGCACGATGCACGCCCATACTTCGCAGATGCCGGTCGGCACCTACAAGAAGGCGCATCGCCACGGACCCGATTTCCATGTCTTTGCCGTGACCGGGCATGGTTTTTCACTGCTCTGGTACGAGGAGGATAAGGATTTCGTGCGCATCGATTGGGAGCACGGATGGGTATTCGCGCCGCCCGATCGGATGTTCCACCAGCATTTCAACACCGCGTCAGAGCCGGCACGTTATCTCGCGGTGGCGCTGGGCAGCCTCCGTTATCCCTTCACGACGGATAAACGGCGTGTGTTTACCGGGATGGACGTGAGCGTCAAAGACGGGGGCTGCCAGATCGAATACGAGCACCAGGATCCACGCATTCATGAAATCTATCTCGCCGAGCTTGCGAAGCACAGCGTGAACTCGGGGATGGGCAATTTCATAGACGAGCGGCGCTACGTCAAGGCGAGGGCCTGAAACACCGGCGCGGCTCTCGCTGGTGGGGGAAGACCTGCGTCAAGCTCCGCTCTGATCAGTTAACAGCAGATTCCATGCACGATTTGGAATTCGAGCACCTGCACGTCAACGCGGAGGATGCCGCGGTCAACGAGGTCGCATGGGCGGCGGATAATGTCGAGCTCACCACCGTGGGTATCGATATCGGCTCTTCGACCTCCCACCTGATGTTCGCGCATGTGCACCTTCAACGCCTTTCGGCTGCGCTGTCGAGCCGCTTCGTCGTGGTCGGCCGTAAAATTCTCTGGCAATCGCCCATCCTGCTCACTCCCTATCGGGCCGACTACACGATCGACGTCGATGAGCTTTCGGGTTTCATCGGCGGCTGTTACGCCTATGCCGGCATCGACCGCGAAGAGGTGGACAGCGGCGCGGTCATTCTGACCGGCGAAGCATTGAAACGCCGTAACGCCCGCGCCATCGCGGAATTGTTTTCCGATGAGGCGGGTAGATTTGTCTGCGCTTCGGCCGGCCATCACATGGAAGGTCAGATGGCGGCCCATGGCTCGGGCGCCGTAGCGCTCTCGCGCGCTCACAGTGCTGTGCTGCTCAACGTTGATATCGGCGGCGGCACGACGAAGCTCGCGCTGATCGAGAACGGTCGCATCCTTGCGACCTGCGCTATTGCCGCCGGCGGGCGCCTGATCGTCGAAGACGAGGCGCAAGGACTGACGCGCATCGAGCCGCCGGCCGAGGAGATTGCGCGTGAGCTTGGGATCGAGCTTCGTCCCGGCGGATCATTGAGCGTCGCGGACCGCAGGAAGATTGCCGCGCGCATGGCTCGCATCATCATGGGCCTGATCGATTTGCGCGAACCGGGCGAGCTTGCGCGCCGTCTGCTGGTAACCGAAGCCTGGCCCCGCGAAATTGCGAACAAGCGCGTCGACGCCATCACCTTTTCAGGAGGCGTCGCTGAATATCTCTATAAGCGCGAGACGCGACGCTTCGGCGATCTCGGCTCCGACCTGGCGGAAGAGCTGCGCCATGGGCTCGCCCACCGGCGTGATCTGCCACCGGTCTGGGACCCAGGCCAGGGGATTCGTGCGACCGTAATCGGCGCGGCGCAATTCTCCGTCCAGATCAGCGGCAACACCATCCTGATCGCGGATCCGTACAAGCTGCCGCTGCAAAATCTGCCGGTGCTCGCGTGCGGCTTTGCGCTCGACCAGGAAATTCGCCCCGATGCGGTGGCGGCCGAAGTGCGATTGGCGCTCTCGCGGGCGGATTTTGCGGAGGGCGAAAGCCCGGTTGCGCTCTCATTCCCGTGGCGGGGCGATCCGTCGCACGCTCGCCTCCATGCGGTCGCCGCCGGCATTTGCCAAGCCCTGCCGCGCACGCTGGAGGAACGGCTGCCGCTCGTGCTGCTGATCGACGGCGATGTCGGAAAGAGCCTTGGCCGCGTGATCCTGCACGAAGTCGCGCCGCGTGCCGACGTGATCGCAATCGACGGCGTGCAGCTCAAGGAATTCGATTATGTCGACATCGGCAGCGTAATCGAAATCACCAACGTGGTGCCGATTATCATCAAGTCACTGTTGTTCAAATCCGGCGTAACGGTCAACCAATCAGCATCCGCTTGAGAAAGCCCATTACGTCGCTTCCGATCTCAACGATTCCATCTATGATCAGGTGTGGAATTTCGTTCTCACCCACCTGCTCGATCAGTGACATCTCAAGGTCCTCGGACGGTTGTGCTGGTGACAGCATGACCGTTGCGGCAAGCGCAAGCGCAGCCGGAGCGAGGCTCCATCTCATCATTGCAGTGGGTTTCATCGTTCGCCCGTTTTGTGCACTGCTTTAATTGACCGAAATGCCCGCCGCCTTGATCGGGGCGGCGTTTCGCTCAATTTCGGTTTTGACGAAGTCGCGCAAATATTCGGGGGAGCGGCGCTCGGCCGAAACAGCGGCCGTGCCGACCTCGTTGAGCCGCTCCTGCACCCAGGACGTGTCCATGGCCGTTACTGTCGCATCGTGCAGCCGCTCGATAATCGAAGCCGGAGTGTGGGCGGGCAGGAAGAAGCCGAACCAGGTGGAAGCGTCGATATCCTTGAGACCTTGCTCATAGGCGCTTGGCAGATCCGGCAGCATGGGCGAGCGATCGCGGGTGAGAATCGCGATCGGTTTGACGAGATTGCTCCCGATCTGCTGCATAATGGTGGGCGTCAATGTGCAGAAATAGTCGAACCGGCCGGCGATCAGATCCTGCATCGCGGGTCCACCGCCGCGATAGGGAATATGCGGAATATCGACCCCCATGGCGGCATTAAGCAGTGCGCAATCGATGTGCCCGGTCGAGCCGGCGCCCGCTGAGCCGAATTGCATAGCGGCCTGATTCTTGCGCACAAAAGCAATGAACTCTTGCATATTAGCAACCGGCAAATCCTTGCGCGCGACCAGCACCATCGGTTGCTCAGCAACCAGCACGACGGGAGCAAGATCAGTCACCAGATTGTAGAGTGGAGTTTTATAAAGCGTCTGATTGATCGCATCAGCCCTGCTCCCGAGCACGAACTGATAGCCGTCAGGCGCCGCTTTGGCCACGCGCGCCGAGCCCACCATTCCACCCGCCCCGCCGACATTTTCGATAATCACCTGCTGGCCCAGCACCTCCGAGAGCGCGCGGCCGACGATCCGCCCCAGCACGTCGGTGCCGCCGCCGGGCGCGAACGGAACCACCATGGTGACCGGGCGGCTTGGCCATTTCTCGGCGAGCGCCGAACTTGTCCCGCTCACGAGCGAAGCTGCCAAGCAGAGCGCCACTGTTCTCATGCGCAACATCCTCAACTGGCGCGCGTCGCCGGGAGCGTAAGCTCCTGGCCTTTCTTGGCGAGCTCTTCCTCAACCGGCTGGATCCAGGTCGCGTCCTGGCCTCGCGCCGAGGCAATCTTGCGCATCAGACGAAGATTTCGCTCCGTCGATTCGACTTCCCAAGGCTGTCGCGCCAGAGCGAGCGCCTCGGTGAGCTGGGTTTCGGCATCAGCAGAATCGCCCGCAAGGACGGCGAGCTCCAGCAGCGTCGCGTAATCCCAATAGTCAGGATTCCTCTTTGCTTTTTGAGATGCCGCATAGCGCACGACGGGCAGAACCGCAGCCTGCCTGGGGTCCGGCCGGTCCATCATGTTCATCAAGGTGACGGCATTGACGCCGGGATAGGCGTCCCGCCAATCGGCTTCAAATCCTTCCAGATAGGTATCGATGGCCCGCTTGAGGAAAGCGCGCGCTTCCAGACGGCCCTGATCCTTGGCGCTCTCATACCGATCTTTGTAGATCCGGCCAAGCAGTCCGTTGGTTTCACTGGAAGGCCCGAACTCCGCGATCACAGCTTTGAGAATCTGCTCTGCCTCGGCGTCCCTCCCTACCCGGTTGAGCGCAAAACCAAGCTGTTCACGCATCATTTTTGCCCGCTGAAGCGGCGGCGGCATCCGATCATAAAGCTTGATCATGGCGTCGTAGGCTTTCACGTCCCGCAGGGACAAAAACAAATCGACGACAATACCTGCTTCCACTTCGAGCAGGTTTGAAAGGGCCGAGTCGCCTGCGATATTCTCCACGGCTTGCGGTCCCTGCTTCACCGCCGTGGCAAGCTTTTCCTTATAGCGCTTCGAATAATCGACGCTCTTGCGAAACACATCGGTCTTGGTGTGATCGATCTCCCAGCGCGGCAAGTCGTCGACGAGCTGAAATATGGGGCTGTCATCGTGTGGATTGCCCCGTGCTTCACGCAATTGCGCCGTAATCAAGCCGACGGTGGAGCCGCCATCCACGGGCTCGCCGGACCCGTCGGTCTTGTACGAGATCCCGCGCACCAGGGCGATGTCGAAAGGAAGAACGGTGCCCTCGCGAAAGATGATGACAGTACTGCGCGGGCGCAGCGCGTGGCGGATGCCCAGTTCATAGAACACGTTCGGGTTCGCGCCGGTGATGTCGGCTACTGCATAGTGACACAGCATGAGCCGCTCGAACATTGGCTTGTGAATTGTGCCGCCAATCTTCTCCTCGTCCGCCCGGACCGGCTCCAGCCCAGCCCCTTCGACGGCGGGAGCAATGACCTTGTGGTAGACCGCATCGAAATCGGTGACGCGGCCGCTGGCGTCCATCTTGCGGCCGAACGGCATGAGCACGAAGCACAGGGGGGCAGGGTCACTCAGGTCATTCATGGCAGGCTACCCGCAGCAAGGAAGGCCGTTTCGCCCAACCCAGGGCACGCATAAGATGTAGGCCTCCAGCGCGCGCCAGGAAAGGCGGAGAATGTCGCGCCTTCTCCTGCGCGCTTGCAAACTCACACAGGGGGAAACGATGCCCGCGAAAAAGACCACGACGAAATCTGCAAGAAAGCCCGCCAAAAAGCTGCCGCCGCCCCGCTTGCCCATTCTTTCGGAGCATGAGCTGACACCGCAGCAGAGGGCGTTGCTTGCTTCAATCCGCTCGGGCCCGCGCGGCGGGAGCACCGGTATCCGCGGACCCTTTGCCGTCTTCCTGCACGCCCCTCTCTTCGGCGAGCTAGCTCAGCAACTGGGTGGCCATTGCCGCTTCAACACCGCCGTGCCGCCACGCCTTTCGGAATTTGCCGTGCTGCTGACGGCAAAGTTCTGGCGGGCGCAATACGAATGGTACGCCCATGTGCCGCAGGCCGAGCGCGCCGGCGTGAAAAAGGAAACCATCAACGACATCTACCGGGGCCGCGTGCCGAAATCGGCACCGAAGGACGAGCGCGCGATCTACGACTTTGTTCAGGAGCTCTATAAGACAAGGCGCGTGAGTGACCGTAATTTCGCTCGCGTCCATGCCGTGCTCGGCGACGCTGCTACAGTCGAGCTCGTGGGAATTCTGGGCTACTACGTGCTGATCTCCATGATCCTTGACGTGTTTCGCATGCCGTTGCCGCAAGGCGAGCCACTGCCGTTTGCGGAGCCGTAGCCAACCCTTCGACCAGACCATTGTGCGCGGTTACGCCACGCGGTGCATGGCGTTTTGGGGGCTGGCGCTGTCGTTCTGAGATGATGTTGCCGCAGCGGGCTTGCTCACGCGTTGGCGCAACAGATCGAGGAAGCGCTCCTGCGGCACAGGAGGGGCGATCAGTACACCTTGACCGAAGTCGCAGCCCATCACCATGAGCGCTTGCAAATCGGCTGCGTTCTCAATCCCCTCCGCGACCGCAGCGCTGCCGAAGCGGTGCGCCAGATCGATTGCGGTCTGGCAAATGGCCGCGTTCGTCGCATCCGTCGCACAGTTCTTGACGAAACTGCCGTCGAGCTTGATTTCGATGAAGGGCAGCTCGCGCAGGCTGGAGAAGGAAGAATAGCCGGCCCCGAAATCGTCAATTGCGATCTTGATCCCGCTTACCTTGAGCTGATGGGCAATCTCTTGCGCGAGCCGCATATCCCGCACAATCTGATCCTCGGTCACTTCCAGGATGATGCCGGGCCAACGCTCGGATTTAGGCCGATGCTTGTCGACCAGCGCGGAAACCGGCAGCCGCAGCAATACGCTTACCGGAACGTTAATGGCAAGATGAAGATTGAAACCCGCCTCGTCGAACGTGGTCCAGTTGTCGAGCGCTGCAACCAGCGCGTGCTCGGCAAGGCGCGAAATGCTGTCGTCGGCCCCGCCGGGGATGAAGCTGCCGGGCAGCAGTACGCCGAACCGGGGATGGCGGATGCGCGCCAGGGCCTCGGCACCTGCGAGGCATTTGCGCTTGAGATCAATCTTGGGCTGGTACCACATCTCGAACCAGCCATTGCGCAGCGCCTCCTCGATCTCGATGCGCGGACGCGGGCGCGCGCTCATGTTGTCGAGGAGCGAACGACGCTCGGCGTCACCAAGCTTTTCAATGGGTCCGGACCATTGCCGAGGTCCGGGACTCTGGGGAGCCATGGGCATCTTCCTACGATGGCACCACTTGTAGGCTGGTTGTCTTAACCGTTCGTTTTGGACGGCAAATTTTTGGTAAATAGTTTCCAATCTATTGTTGCAAAATCGCGCGCGAGTTGCATTGGCTAACGCGCAGCTGCGGTTGCGGGGTCAAAAACAACGGTTGACGCCTCCCTGCCCAGCTCTTGACCAATGCTGCCAAACAAACAAGCTTGAGACGGTCAATCGAAGTGCTACTGTCTTGATATTCCTTGCAGAGGGGGTTGCATGAAAACGCTTGCAGGATCCGAGCTCGCGGCGCTCATCGCTGGGACGGCTATCACGATTGCATCAACGCTTGCGGTTGCGCAGCAATCGACCCCTTCAGAGCCGCCCAAGGAGGCCATCCCGGCTATTGGGCCTGCCGACCCTGCGCTGCGCGTGGTCTCGCTGCCGAACGGCAAGCGCCTGCATCTTCTCCCGGCAACCCTTGAAACCACCCAATGGGGTTGGTTCGACAATGCTCAACCCCCGGTCCTGCGCATCAATTCCGGCGACACGGTCGCGCTGGAGACCATGATGCACAGCCACAACCAGGTCGTTCCCGGCACGACGATCGAACAAATCAAGAAGTTGCGCACCGACTATCCCGGCCGAGGACCGCATACCTTAACCGGGCCGATCTACGTCGAAGGCGCCGAGCCCGGCGATGTTCTTAAAATTACGATCAACAAGATCGTCCCGCGCGCTTACGCCGTGAACTTCAATGTGCCAGGGATGTTCGGTGAGTTTCCGAAAGACTATCCAGACGGACAGGTGAAATATCTCTATCTGGACTGGGATAAGAAGGTCACCGAGTTCCTTCCCGGCGTGCTGATTCCACTGCGGCCCTTCCCGGGCACGATCGGGGTCGCCCGCAAAGAGCCGGGGCGGTACAGCTCGGTCCCGCCGGGCGAATATGGAGGCAACCTGGACATACGCGACCTGGTCGAAGGGACGACCCTCTTCGTGCCGGTCTTCGTCCGCGGTGCCTTGCTATGGTCGGGCGACTCGCATGCTGGCCAGGGCAACGGCGAGATCAACCTCACTGCACTCGAGACTGCCTACAAGGAGCTCAATATTACGGTTGAGGTCATCAAAGGGCAGCCGCTCGACTTCCCGCGCATTGAGACACCGAGATCGTGGGTCACAATCGGTCTCGATCAGGATCTCAATAAAGCGTGGGAGCAAGCCAAGGCGCAGACCATCAAATTACTTGCTGAACAACGCAAGCTAACTCCTGATCAAGCAGCAAGGTTGATGCTCCAGATATCGGACTGTCGCGTTTCGCAAGTGGTCGATATAAAGAAAGGCGTCCACTGCCTCAGTCCGAAGAATCCAGCCACCCGCGAGGACATGGAACGGCCGACCAAGGAAACAGCAACGTATCTGGTCTCCCACGCGAAGGATGCGGATTTGAATAAGGCGATGGATGCGGCTTCAATGGGCATGATCAAACTACTCGAAAGCGAGAGAAAGATCGCCCGCCTCGATGCCTATGGCCTTGCCAGCGTCGCCATGGACTGCCGCGTCGGCGCGGTCGCGGACACCGAGAAGAACGTCCACTGCTTGTTGCCCAAGAGCATCTTCGTCACGCGGCGGTGATCACTCGACCCGCTAAAGCTTTCGTTGCGTTCACCGCTGTAGCCGTCCTGCTTTTCGCCGGCCGTCCGGCGCCGGCAGAGATCATTCGCGTGGTCGCAACAACCACGGATCTTGCAAGCCTCGCACGCGCAGTGGCGGGTGAGCTTGCCTCCGTCGACGTCATGATCCCGCCAGGCGCTGATCCGGAGGCCTTCGAGCCGCGTCCATCCGATCTCGCCAAGCTCAAAGATGCCCGGATCGTCATTCGTGTCGGCCTCGGATACGACCACTGGCTGGACAAGCTCTTGTCCCTGCATGCCGATAAGACGATCAACCGCGGCGGTGTTGGCTATGTCGATGCTTCCATCGGCATTCCGTTGCTGGAGGTCAAAGGCCGCAGCCTCGATGTCACGGGCAATGATTCGCACGCCCATGGCCTTGCAAACCCACACTATTGGCTCGATCCGGCGAATGCGGGGATCATCTCCGGTGCAATCGTCGAGGCCATCTGCGCTATCGCGCCGCAATCCCTCGCGACAATCACGCAGAATCGGAAACGTTTCCTCGCCCAGCTCGGGACAAGCATCACGGACTGGGAAAGCATGCTCAATCCGCATCGCGGCGCCAAACTGATCGCTTACCACAACACCTGGCCTTATTTCGCGCGACGCTTCCGGCTCGACATCCTCGATGCCATCGAGATCAAGGAAGGCGTGCCGCCAAGCCCGGCTCGACTGGCAAGGCTCGCGTCCACCATCAGGGAGCAGAAAGTCCGCGTGATCCTGCAGGAGCCCTTTGCACCGGACGATGCATCCCAACTGCTGGCACGCCGCACGGGTGCGGCGCTCATCAGGCTTGCGCCATCGGTGGGCAGCATTCCGGAAGCTGCCGACTACCTCTCCCTGTTCAGTTATAATGTGAGGACCTTGGCAGACGCTTTGTCAGCCGGGCCGAACTGAGCGGGATCATGATTGACGACGTGCTTGCGTTTGCGGCGCTTCCGCTCGCGGCAGCCATCATTTTCACTGGCATTCATACCTGGTTCGGACTCCAGGTCCTGCGACGCAACGTCGTGTTCGCAGATCTCGCTCTTGCGCAAGTCTCGGCGCTCGGAGCGACGGTCGCCGTTGTCGCCGGGCACGCGCCGTCGACCGCTGCAGGCTACGCCTATACGCTTCTGTTTGCGGCGGGTGGTGCCCTCTTGCTCACCGGCAGCCGTAGCCTCGTGCAGAGTGTGCGGCAGGAAGCCTTTATCGGCGTGCTCTACGTTGTGGCCACCGCTGCAACGATTCTCGTGGTCGATCGCTCGCCACAGGGAGCCGAACACGTCAAGAAAATGCTGGTCGGCGGCATTCTCTCGGTAAGCACCGATGAGGTCATCAGGTTCACTCTGCTGTATGCTGCAATCGGTGCTCTGCATTGGGCGTTCCGGCGGCGCCTGCTGGCGGCTGCGAACGAAGCCGCGAACGAAAGAACTGCCGTTTGGGATCTAGTCTTCTATCTGTCATTCGGTCTCGTCGTGACCTCCTCTGTGAGCGTCGCGGGGGTCCTCCTGGTTTTCTGCTTTCTGATTGTTCCCGCACTGGTGGGATCCCTGTTCTCGTCTGCGACTTGGGCGGCGCTCATCATCGGCTGGGTGGCTGGAGCATTGGCGAGCGCATGCGGAATATTCGGTTCTTTTCTCCTCGATGCGCCGACGGGCGCGGTCACCGTGCTTGCTTTCGCGGCTGTGCTGGTCATCGCTGGCGGCGTGCGCGCCTTTGTAATGACACCGCTCGAGCAGCGAAGCCAAAATCGCAGACGAGCGTTGCGGACGGCCAGTGCTGTTATTTGCGCGGGCTGCGTTCTGTCTGGTGCGTGGGCCGTCATCGCGCCGTCGGGCGACCATCCTTTGCTTGCGGCAATCGAAACTGTGAGCGGGATTGGGCCCGAGCAATTCCTGACTGCGCGGGAACGCGTGGACTTTACGGAAGCCGCTGACATCGAGCGCCGGCACAGGACCGAGGTCGACCGGCTCTATGAGCTCGAGCGGCGGTCCCGTTGGCAGGGCGAAGCGCTCTCGGCCGATGAGGTGCGCCGCCTGGCGTCGATGCAGCAGACGCTGACTGAAATGGGCCGCGGCGAAAGCTTCGTCGTGGCGTACTTGCGCACCCGCGCGCGCAGCATTGAGCGATGGTATATCGGGCTGCCGCTCGCAGCGTTGGGCTTGCTCGGCTTTGCCGCGATGGCCTGGTCTCCCACGCGACGGACAGGTAGCTCATGCGCAGGCCGCATATGAGCCTGCTCAGTGCGTTGCTTGAAAGCCGGCTGCCCGGACACATAAAGGTGTTAGTTTAGCGAGACCCACAGACCATGAGTCCGGATCGGCCCGAAATGGCAGACAACGATCATGAAGTCCTGCCGTTTCGGCCGCGCGCGCCGTGGCCTCACAGGCAGCAGTCGACCCGCTGGGGGCAGCGCGCGGGAAAACCGGCGCCATCGCCGGTCGAAGATCTCCGGAAATATGAAGGCGAGGAAATCGAGGACAATTATCGCCATCGCATGCTGGTCAATTTGGCAGCACTGCTGGCCACGATTGTTCTGGCGCTGGCGGGCGCGTGGCTGGCGGTCCAAATGGCCGACCTGCGAAAGAAACAGGATTGCGTGCTCTCAGGTCGGCGCAACTGCATGCCGATCAACGATAAGCTGCTCAACCGTTAGCGGAACCGGAGCGCGAGAAGAGCCAGCGGGATCGTCTCGCTCTTCGCGGCAATCCGGAACTGAGCTTAAATTCGTCTTACTCTGCCTCGTCGAGACGCGTGATGCCGGCGCAAATAATGCCCCGCGATGCTCAGGGCAAGGCACTCAGTGCGCCATTGAACTTGCCCCATGTCTTCGCTATACGCTCCCTGAGCTTACCAGGGGGGAAGGGGGCATTCCCCAGGGCGATCCGGGCAGTCGTCGCAAGCCTCTGAGCGGCGTTGCAAAGGCGTGACTGATCAAGGATTTACGATGTCTTCCACTTTTGACACGGTGGCCAAGATCATCTCGGAGACTTGCGACATTCCGCACGAGACAATCAAGCCGGAAAGTCATGCCATCAATGATCTTGGCATCGACAGCCTCGATTTTCTCGATATTGCCTTTGCGATCGACAAAGCATTCGGAATCAAAATGCCGCTCGAACAGTGGACGCAGGAAGTCAACGACGGCAAGGCGACAACGGACCAATATTTCCAGTTGAACAACCTTTGCACGCGCATCGACGAGCTTGTTGCGGCCAAGGGCGCCTGACGCGCTGGCATGCGCCTCGAATATTTTCAGCTGATCGATCGCATTTTAGAAGTCGACATTGCGGATAAAACCATTCGCACTGAGGCGCGAGTGCCAGCTTCATCGACGATCTTTGAGGGACATTTTCCGGGCTATCCTTTGATGCCTGGCGTGCTGCTGATCGAGGCGATGGCTCAGACCGCGGGATGGCTGCTGATCGCGGTGACGAAATTTACGCGGATGCCTTTTTTCGCGGCCGTGAAAGATGCCAAGCTGCGCGCGTTTATAACGCCGGGCCAACAGCTTGCGCTGTCAGGCAAGGTTTTGCACGAAGGCTCCGGCTTTGCCGTAGCGAAGGCGGATATCCGATGCGACGGCAAGCTTGCCTGTAACGCGGAACTTACGTTCCGGCTGGTCGAATTTCCCAATTCCGAGTTTCGGGCAAACATGGAGAAGATGGCGGCAATCCTCGAGTTCCCCTCTGAGATGCTCGCCAATGCCTGATGCCGCGCCCGAAACCTGGATCACGGGGATTGGAATTGTGTCCTGTCTTGGCGAAGGCCCGGCGGCACACTGGCACGGTTTGCTTGAAAAGCGGGTGAAGGTTGATGCCGAGCGTTTTGCTCCTTACCTGGTTCACCCCGTTGCAGCGCTTGAGCTCGACCGCCAAATCCCAAAAAAGGGCGACCAGCGTCAAATGGAGCCTTGGCAGCGGATCGGCACCTACGCGGCCGGCCTGGCGCTCGAAAACGCAGGCCTCAAAGGCAACGTTGAATTGCTGGCGCGCACCGACATGATTGTCGCCGCGGCGGGCGGTGAACGCGACGTGGCGGTCGACAGCGCGGTCTTGACAAACAAACCCAAGGCGGCTGATCCCGAGGGCTTCCTGAACGAAAAGCTGATGAGCGATCTGCGGCCAACACTCTTCCTGGCGCAGCTTTCCAACCTGCTCGCGGGCAATATTTCAATCGTGCATGGTGTCACGGGTTCTTCGCGAAGCTTCATGGGCGAGGAGGCGGCGGGCGTCGACGCAGTCCGGGTTGCGCTCGCCCGTATAATGGCTGGACAGAGCGATCTCGCGCTCGTTGGCGGATCGTATAACGGAGAACGGCCGGATTTGCTGTTGCTCTACGACACGGGCGGATACTTGTTGCGAGGGCCGTTCAAACCTGTTTGGGAGCGCAGTGGATCGCCCGGCATGGTGCTCGGCTCGTTTGGCGCATTCCTCGTTCTGGAAGCGCGCAGCCATGCCGAGGCGCGCGGGGCAAAGCCGCTGGCTCGCCTTCTCGCTGTGTTATCTGATCGTTCTCGCCGATCCGACTCCGCTGTCACCGCCACGCTGGCAGGGATATGGCAAAGGCTGGCTCCCATGCGATCGGCCGGCCAGATCGCCATCATATCCGGAGCGACCGGGACCGAGCCGGCTACAAGCGATGAGCGCTACTGGCTCAAGACAATGCCCAAACTGCCGGTGCGGGCAACCGGCAGCTACATCGGACACGGATTTGAGCCACAGTTCGCCATGAATGTTGCGCTTGCCACGGTTGTATTGGGCCACAAAAAGCTTTTCCCGCCTCTGGATTCCTCGGGGGTCGAACAGCAATATGACGGATCGCTCGATCAGATTGCCGTGACCTCTGTGGGCCACTGGCGCGGCGAGGGCATCGGCTTGATCGAGGTGGTGTGATGAAAGAGAGCAGCATGACAACGAATGGCCGTCCGATCGTGGTCGTCACCGGAATGGGAGTGATTACTTCCCTCGGGATGGGCAAAGAGGACAACTGGGCAAAGCTCGTACAGGGCCAATCAGGGATTCATCGCATCACTCGCTTTTCGAATGAAGGGCTAAAAACATCTGTTGCTGGCACGGTTGACTTCATTTCGGTCGAGCCATTCTGCTCGACCGAGCTCGGCGAGCGCATGGCTGCTTTCGTTGGCGAGGAGGCGATTGCGCAGGCCGGTATCGGGCGCAAAGGGGATTTCCCCGGCCCGCTGTTCCTCGCTGTCGCCCCGGCCGAAATGGAATGGCCACACCGGGAAACATTGGCGGCGGCATCAGGCGCGAACGACGAGATCGGATACGCGGATCTCCTGCGTGCAAGCGCGTCCGGCCGCTTCCACGCCATTCACGAGCGCTGTCTGCTCGGATCAGTCGCGGATCATCTCGCAGACCACTTCGGCACCAAGGGCTCGCCGATCTCCGTATCGACGGCCTGTGCGTCGGGCGCGAGCGCCATTCAGCTCGGCGTTGAGTCGATCCGGCGCGGCGAAACCGAAGCGGCGCTGTGCATTGGCACCGATGGTTCCATCAATCCGGAATGTCTGATCCGCTTTTCGCTGCTGTCCGCGCTCTCGACCGCCAATGATCCGCCTGAGGGTGCGGCAAAACCCTTCTCGAAAAACCGCGATGGCTTTGTCATGGCCGAGGGCGCCGCTGCCCTCGTCCTTGAAAGTTATGAAACCGCCAGGCGGCGCGGGGCGACGATCCTGGGTAGCCTGGCCGGTTGCGGCGAGATGGCCGACTCCTTTCACCGGACAAGGTCGAGCCCCGACGGCAAAGCCATCATCGGTTGCATTCGCAAGGCCATCGCGGATGCCGGCCTGACACCCGAGGACATCGACTA
>CATPCO010000170.1 GCA_955652925.1 uncultured Xanthobacteraceae bacterium
CTTGCAGGGGCGCTCCCGGAGTGAAGGACGTGCGGGTCAAGGGAGCAATCGGCGTGGTTGAGCTCGATCACGTCCCTGATCTCGAGAACCTGCGGGCGCGCTTCGCGCAGCTTGGGGTGTTCGTGCGGCCTTTCGGTTCTATTGTTTATCTCACCCCTGCTTTCACAATCACCCGACAGGAGCTCAGCACGTTGATGGACGCTGTGGTCCAGGTTGTTCGCGAACTGGCCGGGTGAGGGGCATTGCGCCTTTTCAAAATGAATCCCTTAGCGCGGGCTTTCGGGGCCACGGGTTTTCCACGAGAGGACATCTCCGTATCTCTAATCGAACGAAGCGGACATTAGCGGGCAGGCGGCATGCGAGATCGTCGGCCAGAGGTTCGGATATCGGAGTTCCGTATCAACTTCACTGCGGCTTGATGCCAGCCGCCTTAATGATTGGCCACCACCTCTCGATCTCGGCCCTTTGGAACGCGGCGAGATATTCCGGCGTCTGCTCGTCGCGCGGACCGATCTCATAGCTCTGCTCGGCGAGCTTCTTGCGGATGTCCGGGTCATTCAAGGCATGCACCACCGCGCCGTTGAGTTTGGCGATAATTTCTTTTGGTGTGCCTTTCGGCGCCCAGATCGCTTGCCACGGTGAGATGTACAGGCCGGGTGCGCCGGCCTCGTCGGTCGTCGCAATCTCAGGCGCGGTGGCGGTGCGGCTCTTCGCCGTCACGGCAAAAACTTTGATGCGCCCGCCGCGAAACTGCGGCAGCGCGGTGATCGGATCAAGGATCGCCATGTCGAGTGAGCCCGAGACCAGGTCGGGGATCGACGGCGCGGTGCCGCGATAGGGAATGAGCTGAAAGCGTGTGCCCGTGATATTCTGCAACAGAATGCCGCCGAGATGTGACGGACTGCCCGGGCCAGCAGTGCCCGACGACCCTTTGCCCGGATTAGCCTTGAGCCATGCGACAAGGCCTTGGAGATCGTTCGCCGGCAGGTCTTTGTTTGCGCAGATCAGCCAGGGTGTGCCGGCAATAAACGCGACCGGTTCGAAATCCGTGAGCACGTCGTACTGGAGCTGATACACTGCGGGATTGACCACATGTGTGATGAAGGCCGCGTAGGTAATGGTGTAGCCATCAGGCGCTGCGCGCGCGACTCGACCAACCCCGATGCTGCCCGATGCGCCGGTCACATTTTCGATCACAACGGGCTGACCGAGCGCTATCCGCATGCCCTCCGCGACGAGGCGCGCGTTGGTATCCATTGCACCACCGGCCGAAACCGGCACCACCATGGTGATCGGGCGCGACGGAAAGACTTGCGCCATCGCGATGCAAGACATGGCTGGGAGCGCGGCAGCACCCGCTGCCAGACGAAAGAATTTGCGACGAGGAGGTTTCATGTCATCCCAAAATCCCCGGCAGCTGTCGAACAGAACATGCCCGTAGCGCCGGTGGGCGCGCCCGAAGTCTGAGCGATCGCTCCATGTCAGGGGCGTATGAGGGAGCGCCAGCCAGTTCAGATCTCCGATCGATTGCGCGCAACGATGGCGTCATGAGCAAAGAACGCTCGGACTCAATACCAGTGAAAACATGGGAGCTGCAGTTCGTGCGGCATTGCGCCCGCCTGGCGCGGAGCAGGGGCGGCAGGGCCTTGGCCATTGCCGTGAGCAAATTGGGCAATGGATGGCTCTACCCGCCACTCGCGGTGGCGCTGGTTGCCGCCGCCGGGGCGAGAGCTTGGCCGGCCGTCCTGGTGGGCGGCGCCAGCATTGCCGTCGGGCAAGGCATCCTGGTCGTGCTGAAGAGATGGTGCTGCCGCAGCCGGCCCTGTCAGGCGGCCGAAGACCTCGAATGCCTGCTGCCGGTGCAGGATTGGAATTCGTTTCCCAGCGGGCACATGATGACATTGACCACGGCGATGGCTTCGGTCCTGCCGGTATGTCCGATGCTCGCCTGGGTCGCCGGGCCGCTGTGGGGTTTGATGGCTTGGGCACGGATGGCCTGTGGGCATCACTACCCGAGCGACGTCCTTGCCGGCACCGCCCTTGGCTTGGTGGTGTACTACCCGGTCTTGGCGCTTGCGGTCGGCGCCGATCTCGTTTGATCACGGACATCAGCAGCAGAGGCAGATGGCTGACCGCATGAGCGACACGCTGATCGGCGGGCAACTCCGTCCAGTGCCGACGAGGTATCAACCGTACGTCTTCAACGGCCCCCGGCACGCGTGTAGGTCACTTCCATCATTGCAACGCCGAGGCTGGTCGCTTGCGTGGAGTAGGACGAAGAACTGATGAGCTTGAAGATGACTGTCGCGCTCGGGATGAGCCCAGGAAAGCTAATCTTTAGAGTTGCAGTGTCTCCAGCCCTGACACCCGATACTGACCCCTTCAATATCCGTGGAGATGCATTGCTGCCTGGAAATGAGGCTGTCTCGTCGAAAGTACCGACGATTTTGACAGCATCGAGTGTGATTGTCAGATGACTGACCTTGTGAAGCCCGGTCTCTCCTGTACATACTGTATCGCTGACCATTCGAACTAGGTCGACTCGATTATTCGATTGGCACTTCGTTTGCTGCTGTGATTCGAAAGGTGAATTACGATCGGTGCCGCTGCCGCGCCACTCGCCATTTAATACGGTCAGCTTGGATTCCGCTCGTGCTGTGAGTGGCAAGGTCCAAGTCCCGAGCAGAATGGCAGCAATCGCAATCGTTGTACGATTGGGTTTTCTCATACGGTTGAGCTTGCAATCCTATTGTGGCTGGGCGATGAGGCGCCTCAGAAACGCAATGCCCGTGAGTACTTACTCAAAAATGCCAACGACGATATCGAGACAGCGGTTAAACATACTCTTGCGTGAATTGTTGCGCAAGGAGGCGCATGCTGGAACTCGCAGCGCAAGGCAATGTGGAGGCGCAGCGCGAACTATTGCTGGGCTCTGCGTTCCAACCGAGAGAGAGACGTTTGAGCATGGCAGGCCATCATGCGCGTGATGCGGATTATCCTGCCTGCAATTCTCGTGATTGGGGCAGTGGCGACTTGGGTTTGGTTCGCTTTTACCGACCGGCGGGAGCTCGCCTTCCATGGTTTTGTGCAAGGCGAGCTTGTCTTTGTCGGGTCGGAAGAAACCGGACGCCTTGTGGAGCTTCGGATCACGCCGGGGCAAAAAGTAGAGCCGGATCAATTGCTGTTCGTGCTTGACAGCGCGTTGGAGAAAGCAGCCCGGGACGAAGCAGCAGCCTCGGTCTCGGAGGCCCGCGCGCGACTTGCGCGCGCTCTTGCTGCGCGTGAAACTCCGGAAGAGATTGAGATCTTGAAGGCCAAGGAGAGGAAGGCGGAAGCTGCGCTCCAGCTCAGCCAACGCGAATTCGATCGCGCACGGCAGCCTGAAAACGTTGGGCGCCGCGATCTCCAGGATCGAACCACGGCGCAGCGGGATATCGATCTGGCCGCTCTCGACGAGGTTCGCCGCCAGATTGCTTTGGCAGGCATGAGCGCGCGTCCGGAGGATATTGAAGCAGCACGCGCGACGGTCGCGGCATTGGAGGCAAGACTGGCCGCAGCGCAAAGCCGGCTCGAACGGCGGAAGGTTAAGGCGTCGCACGCCGGAATTATTCAACAGGTCTACTTTCAGGGTGGGGAAATCATTTTTCTGGGCCGGCCAGTCGCTTCGCTGCTCCCTTTGGAAAACATTATCGTCCGCTTCTTTGCCGGCGAGGCTTTGCTACCCAGGTTTGTCGTTGGCGCCAACGTGCTGGTCAATTGCGATGGTTGTGGCGCCTCGATCAAGGCCCGCGTAAGGTTCATTTCACCGACGGCGGAGTTTACTCCGCCGATCATTTTCTCCAACGAAGACCGCAACCGGCTCGTATTCATGTTGGAGGCGGTACCCGAGGAGCCGGAGAAACTTCGCCCCGGTCAACCGGTCACCGTATCGCTGCCGGTGACGACGATTTCGGACGACTGAGTCCGGATGTTCGGTGCACGCATTGTGAGGGCAAGTGGATTGATGGCAGGAGCCCGCGGTGCCAGGATCAGACCTAGCCACCCGCGCCTTGGGGCCGTGACCGGCAACCTCGCGCTGCGCCTCACGGATCGGTACTGCTCCAACCGGCAGACCTCATGACCGGTGTCAGCGAACCCGGCGCTCCGCCGCTGCCTCGACCGGACACGCTCGCCGCTTCGCCGCGCTTGTTCAAAAATCCGGTACTCGACAAGCTGTCGCGCGTCCACTGGACCTTTCCGCTCGTCTATCTTGTTCCGATCGTGCTGCTGCTGTGGGAGAGCGCTCGTGAGTTCTCGCCCGCGGCTCTCGTCGCTTGCGGCCTTCTCGGATACGCAATTTGGACGCTGTCCGAATATCTCGTTCACCGGTACATGTTCCATTGGGAGTTTCCGGGTGCGATTGGCGCGAACATTCACTTCCTCATCCATGGCATCCATCATGCCCATCCCAGCGATCCGCTGCGTCTCGTCATGCCGCCCCTGATGAGCGCGCCGATCGTTGCGCTTGCCTGGGCCGTGATTTCGCTCGTATTTGGCGCACCGCTGAAATTTCCGGTGATGGCCGGGTTTCTCATGGGTTACGTGATTTACGACGAGCTGCACTACCACTTGCACAACCGCCAGCCGAGAACGCGGATCGGCGCCTGGCTGCGCTGGGCCCATATGGTCCATCATTTCCGTAATCCTGAGCGTGGCTTCGGTATCAGCGCGCCCTATTGGGACTATGTCTTCGGAACGGCCCATAACAGGGTAGAAAAACCGGATGCGAGCGCGCTTTGAGCGAATTCGAAACGGTTCGCCTTGATGATTTTCTGCGTTGCCCGGAAGCTCTCAAGTGGGCAAGCCCACGCGATATCTGATCTAAGATCGAGGAGTCGCCAACCGCTCGACATCGTGCACTGAGTTTTGTACGGTTGCGGACCGTAAACGGAATTACCGGTGCGCAATGGCTCGTTGTGCTGAAAGCCGGCTGGTTGCCAACAATGCGTCTTCATAGGCCATTTTGACTCGCACAAGGTCACGAAGTCATCAGTGCATTTTCCGGAGACTCAGACAGCAGCGAGCTTTCAGGCCGCCGGACGTGGAAGGGTAGAATGAATCTCGGAACATTTGGCGAATGACAATCAGGGTCGGCGCTCACGATAAGACCCTGGTCGATGTACTTTCCCGCCGCGCAGATTCGCAGGGCGGCGAAATTGCGTACAGCTTCCTGCACGACGATGGGACTGCGGTAGAGACTATTTCATACGCGCAACTGGATCGGCGGGTACGGGCAGTCGCGGTGGCAATCAGGGAGCGTTCGCGACCGGGAGCGAGGGTCCTTCTGCTGGCACCTCCAGGACTTGGATTCGTCATCGGCACGTATGCCAGCATGTATGCCGGCACTGTACTTGTGCCGAGCGCAACACCCAGCGCGGTGCGGCCGGGTCGCATGGTCGAACAGATCCGGCGGCTCGTTGCCGACGCTGGTATTTCGGTCGCAATCGTCGCGAACGCAAGCATGGCGCGCATCATAACCGACGCGGCGCCGGATCTGTGCGACATCACCTGGCTTGCCTTGGGCGATGTTAACGAGGACGCGGCCTCACTGTGGCAGGGAGTTCAGCTCGATCCAACCGGCCTCGCTCTGCTGCAGTATACCTCGGGCTCCACGCGGCATCCCCGGGGCGTGATGATCACTCATGCCAACCTGATGGCCAACCTTTCCTCCCTGCAGGAAATGTTGTTCGACGACGGTCCGGTCGAGGGCCTCATGTGGCTGCCGCCGTACCATGACATGGGACTGTTTGGAGGGGTCTTCATGACCGTCTACAACGGTCACCACGTAACCTTGATGTCGCCGGCGCATTTCGCCCAGCGGCCGATCAGGTGGTTGCAAATGATATCGCGCCACCGGGTGACCCACAGCGCGGTGCCGAACTTCGCGCTCGATCTGTGCGTGCGGCGAACCACGCCGGAACAGCGTGCGAGCTTGAACCTTCGTTCACTGCGCATGCTGATGTGCGGCGGTGAGCCGATTCGGGCGGAAACATTCGCGCGATTTTGCACGGCGTTTGCAGCGGCGGGCTACGATCCGCGGTCGTTTTCCCCGGCCTATGGATTGGCCGAATGCACGGTAATGGCGACAACCACGTCGATCGGTCGGCCGCCCATGATCGCACAGTTCGACGCAGTGAAGTTGCGCCAGGGGACGGCGTGTGTGCCGATCGACGGCAAAAGCGGCGTCCGGCTGATCGGTTGCGGGACGGCGGAACCACGCAGCCACATTCTGATCATCGATCAGGATGGCCGTCCTGTGTTACCCGGCACGATTGGCGAGATTTGTCTCACCGGCCCGGGCGTTACTCCCGGCTACTGGAATCAGCCGGAAACGATGGAGCCGCTGTTCCGAGAGATCCAGGGCCGACGCTACCTGTGCACGGGAGACCTTGGCTTTATGCGAGACAATGAATTGTTCGTCGTCAGTCGGTCGAAGGATCTGATCAAGATGCACGGCCAGAACTATTATCCGCAGGACATCGAGGAGACAGTCGAAGCGGCGGATCCCGCGCTGCTCCCCCAGGGTAGCGTTGCTTTCGGCATTGGCAATAACGGCAACGAGGGTCTCATGGTGGTCGCGGAAGTCCAGACGCGCGCGGGCGTCGATTATGATGGGATCGTGCGCGCGTTGCGCAGCCAAATCGCGTCCCGACACAACCTGCCCCTGCGCCGCCTCGTGCTGGTGCGCAAACGGGCCGTGCCGAAGACGACGAGCGGCAAGGTGCGCCGTCACGAGACGCGCCGGATGTGGCTTGCCGGGGAACTGCGCCCGCTCCATGTCTGGGAGCTTTCCGCTCCAGCGGCTCAACGCGGCCAGGTAGCGCACGCGAGCAACGGGAGTGGTCGCGCGATTGCGGCCTGGCTCAAGCGGGAGATAACGCGGGTGACCGGCGAAGATGCCGATTGGACCGGGGGCGCCGTTCTGCTGTCGCAGATGGGACTAAGCTCGGTACAGATTGCCGAGCTGCTGAGCTGCGCGGAGACTCAGTTTGGCATATCGTTGCCGCTGTCCGAAATTCCGCGCGACATCTCGTTTGACGAGATGATCGGGACTATCATTAGTGCTCCGCAGGCGGGCAAAGGATCAGCATCCGTCTCCAGCCGCCATCCTGCGTCGCCACTCGCTTCGTTCGCCCGGCTGCGGGCTCGGATGCAGGGCTTGGCCGAGCTTGGATTGCACAATCCATTCTTCACCGTGCACGAGGGCACCGCCCGCAATACCACTCATATTGGTGGCCGCGAGCTACTCAACTTCGCGAGCTACAACTATCTCGGGCTGTCCGGCCATCCGGCTGTGAACGAAGCTGCAAAGCAGGCAATCGATGCAATGGGAACATCGGTGTCGGCGAGTCGCTTGGTCTCCGGCGAGCGGCCACTCCACCGTGAACTCGAACACGAGCTTGCCAACCTGATTGGAACCGAAGACGCGATCGTGTTCGTCAGCGGCAATCTTACCAATACGACCGTCCTCGGTCATCTTGCCGGTCCGGGTGACCTCATTGTCCACGATGCGCTCGCGCACGACAGCATTCTGCAAGGCGCCAAGCTGTCGGGAGCGGTGCATCGTGCATTTCCGCACAATGACTGGCGCGCGTTGGACGAACTGCTTGACGCAGTCGGAGGGCAATACGCCAGCATCTTCATTGCCATCGAAGGCGTCTACAGCATGGATGGAGACATTCCCGACCTGCGTCGTTTCATCGAGGTGAAAAAACGGCACAATGCGTGGTTGTTGGTTGACGAGGCCCACTCAATCGGTGTGCTCGGCCGGCAGGGGCGTGGGATTGCGGAGCACGCCGGCATCGATGCTTCGGATGTCGAGCTTTGGATGGGAACGTTAAGCAAGTCGTTGGCCAGTTGCGGCGGTTATATCGCTGGAAGCGGGGAATTGATCGAGGTTCTCAAATATACCGCCCCCGGCTTCGTCTTCAGCGTCGGCCTGCCGCCGGCGGGCGCGGCCGCGGCGCTCGCGGCATTGCGTCAGCTCCGGCGCGAGCCGGAAAGGGTCCGACGGCTGCAGGCGCGCGCCGCGCAGTTTCTGGAACTGGCGCGTGCGGCGGGATTGAATACCGGCAGCAGCGGCGGATCGGCCATCGTTCCCATAATCGTCGGTGACTCGACCAGCGCCATCGCCTGTGCGGCACGGCTGCGGGAGCTTGGGATCAACGTGCAGCCGGTCGTCTATCCGGCCGTCGAGGAAAACGCGGCACGCCTGCGGTTTTTCCTCTCGTGCGATCACACCCCGGAGCAGATCCGGACGGCGGTGGCCGCAGTTGCCGCGACCTTCGCCACGCTCGACGGGCGAAGATATGCCGGCGCCTCGCTGCCCCGCTGCACTGTCTCGGCGACACTGGATTCCTGAATTTAATCGAGCGTCATCTTAAAGCGTAACACCGCCACGGCCATTGCCAGGGCCATGATCGCGCACAGGGCAGTAGAATCGCTGGCAACCGCGGTCAAATCGCTTCCCTTCAACATGATCCCGCCTGCGATGCGCGCGAAATGCGTCAACGGCAGGAACTCACTCAGGTTCTGCGCCCACGCAGGCATTCCCGCAAATGGAAATATGATGCCGGAAAGCAGGATGCTCGGCAGAAAAAACATGTTCGTCAAGTGAATGGCTTGCAGTTCGTTCTGGGACACCGTCGAGAATGTATATCCGATCGCGAGGTTGGTTATAATAAACAGCATTGTGGTTGCAGAAAGCAACATGAGGCTGCCCATAATCGGAACCTGCAAGACAAAGAAAGCAACGGCCACAATCAAGACCGCCTGTCCCGCTCCGGCCAGAACAAACGGCGCCAGTTTGCCCAACATGATCTCTACCGGTCTGACCGGCGTTGCGAGCAGACCTTCTATCGTCCCGCGTTCGTATTCTCGCGTCACCGAGAGCGCCGTGAAAAAAAGCATGGATATGCTCAAGAGTATGCCCAGCAAGCCGGGAACGATATTAAGTCTTGTCGATCCGGCCGGATTGTAACGGCGGTGGACGCGCAATTCGAAGTCGCCGCTTCTGTCCGTGGCCTTCGCCAGCCCGCGAATCCGATTCAGAACGGTCGCCTTGGCGCCTTCGAGCGAGCCGATTGCAATCGACATTGCCACCGGATCGGTGGCATCCGCCGAGATTAGAATCGCCGGGGACTCGCCTCGACGCAATCGACGCTCGAACCCGGCCGGTATCTCGACAACGAAAGTGACTTCGCCGGACTTGAACCAATCATCCACCTGTTCCATTGTTTGGGCGTAGCGCGTGACACGAAAGAAACCGGTCTGCTCGAGGGCAGAACGAAGCTCGAAAGCGACATCACTCTCTTCGGGCGCAACCCAGGCGGTCCGCAGATTACGCGGCGTATTGTCCAGCGCGTAGCCGTGCAAGAGCATTAGCGCCACTGGTATCATGACCATGCTCGCCAGCGTGATCCGGTCGCGGTGCAGCATGAGGAACTCCTTCCTCATGACCGCTGCGGTCCGATGCCAAAAACCGAAATAGCGATGCCCGAAAATGGCTGTTGCCTGCGCTTCCATCAGACAGTTTCCCTCCGAGTTGGATCTGCGTGCGGAGCGACCCCGACGATTTGGCCTGCTCCAGCCGACCGCGTCACGAATGATGACCTTGAAGACTCCGCCGGATAAGAACTCGGTCGATTATCGCAGTCGGGAGAAGCGCTGCAAAGCGCACCGCAAGGTGAAGTTGCCACGGAAAGACAATCTCTTGTTTGCCGCGGGCCAACCCCGCCGCGATATGCCGTGCCGCTCGATCCGCCGGCCACAACCACGGCTGGATAAACGGCAGCGTGGCGCTCATCGGCGTATCGACGAAGCCGGGTGAAATCGCCGTCACGCGCACGCCATGTGGCGCCAGGCGCCGGCGCAGGGCTTCAGCATAGATACGGACCGCGGCTTTTGATGCACAATAGCTCGGGGCGTCCGGAAGGCCGAGAAACCCGGCCAGCGAACTTACGATTGCGACGTGACCACGCCGGCGCCCCACAAGCCGCGGCAACAGCGGCGTGACGGTGTTCAAAACACCAATGACATTGATTTCTATGATCTGGCGAGCGAGGTCTCCAGCTTCGCCGTTGTCGGGGGCGATGGCGCCGATGCCGCCAATTCCGGCATTCGCAATCAGCAGGTCTACGCCGCAGGCGGTATCGCGCGTCCGCAGCCAGCGATCCATGCCGGCGGCGTCGGTGACGTCGACGACTTCATACGCAACCTCGGCTCCCCGCGCGCGGCATCCGGCGGCGACAGTTTGCAACCGAGCAAGGTCTCTGCCGGCGAGCGATAATATCACCCCGGCAGCAGCGTAGAAATGCGCCAAAGCGGCCCCTAAACCGCTGCTCGCTCCGGTGATGACGATATGAATGGCCGCCTCAAACTTACAACGGGACGCTACGCGCCCATGCTTCAACTTCACCGGAACACGGTCTAAGCCAATGACCCAACAGCATCAGAACCCCGATGCGGGTGCCTTGTCCGCAATGTTTGCTAAAGTGATTTCTCGTAAAGGCGCCACTTCTTTGTCTGAATAGCGCCCGTTCTTCTGATATGTCCCAGCATGTTTCGGTTATCCTCGAGAATCCACGATAACTCAGCACATTCCACCCCCCGTCTCAAGCATTCATGCCATACAGAGGCGACCAGGGCGGCGTCGATACCTCGATTCCTGTAATCTCTGTGAACGGTAAGGAGCGGCACGCGGACACGCGAGCTGCGCAATACACGTCCGAACTCGCGTAGGAGTTGGTTGGCGCTCGCCAGACGGCGCGGGATCGAATTTAACCTCGTAACATCCGGCATCGCGACTATAAATCCAACGATGTTGCGCTCCGATTGCGCCAGCTGGACGAAACTGCGAGGAACCAGCCAGCGCAATTGATGGATTATTGTTACGAACTCCTCTTCCGGGATAGGTATTTCACCCCAATTGTCCCGGAATTGCTCCTCATATAATTTCCAGACTTCTCGGATTTCCTCATCAAAACGTCGAAATGACAGTGACCTGATACTGATATCAAGCCGTTTTAGATTTTCAGCTGTTCTTGTGAAGAGATGCGGCATCTGTTGATGATTGGTGACTTCAAATGCGAGCAGATCCTTGCATCTTTTGTAGCCGGCCGACTCGACAATTTCCGCAATGTAGGTTGGCGTCCAGGACGTGAAAGGTGATTGCCACTTCTCATGCCCCTCGATCAACAAACCAGGATACTTGTTCATCGTGGGACTCACAGGCCCGCGTGCAACAGAACAGCCCCACACTCGCAGCTGGTTTTCGATCGCGCCCAGCAGCAATTTGATCACTCTTGGATCTTTGCAAGTATCGAAAAAACCGAAAAAACCCACGTCGTCACGAAACTTTTTCAAGTGCTGCCTGTTCAGTATAGCCGCCCCTCGCGACAATACTCTTCCGGCCCCGGTGACCAGAAATCCCTGCGCCGCTACCCCGGCAGCCTTTCCATAAAAAACCTGATAGTCATCTTCGCCCATCAGCGTCCAGCGCGGGGAATCGGTTTCATAAATTGATCGCTGACATTCAACGAACCGCGTCAATTCATCGTTAGAATGAACCGGTCGAACCTCCATGCTTGCTTGCCTCCTTGAGTCTGCGTGGGATGTTTCCTTGGTATCTGCAATCGGAAGCAAAGGGGACGTGAGCGGGGTGCTCCGGGGCGCATGCTGCGCGGTGTAGGGATCAAACCAACGACCTCGCGGGTATGCAGCGAACGCTCTCCCGCTGAGTTACTAACCGCCCGAAGTCTGAGGGAGAGTGATCGCTCCGCGTGAGGGGCGTGTGAGGGAGCGCCAGCCGGTCAATATCCCACCACTGTGCCGTGCAGATCATAAGCATCCGCGCGCTCGATCTTGACGGTTGCGAGCTCGCCGACGCGCAGTGGCCTGCGGCTTGCAACGAATACCGAGCCATCGATCTCAGGCGCATCGGCCCGGCTGCGGCCTTTGGCGAGGATCATTGCGCCAGCGGGCGGCCGGGAGCTGTCCGAATTGCACAGCTCGTCGATGATTACCGGCTGGCGGGTTCCGACCCGGCGCTTCAATCGCCGGGCCGAGATCGCCTGCTGGTGCTGCATGAGGCGATGCCAGCGCTCTTGCTTGACTTCGTCGGGAACCGCAGGAGCGAGCCCGTTCGCAACGGCTCCTTCGACGGGCTCATAGCGGAAACAGCCAACGCGGTCGAGCTCTGCGCAATCGAGCCAGTCCAGCAGCGACTGGTAATCCGTTTCGGTCTCGCCCGGAAAGCCAACGATGAAAGTCGAGCGGATCGTGAGCTCCGGACAGGCTTGCCGCCATGACGCGATCCGCTGCAAGGTCTTTTCCCGTGCCGCCGGGCGGCGCATGCGGCGAAGGACGCCCTCTGCCGCATGCTGAAACGGGATGTCGAGGTAGGGCAGGATCTTGCCCTGCGTCATGAGTTCGATCACCTCATCCACCTGCGGGTAGGGATAGACGTAATGCAGGCGAATCCAGATGCCGAGATCGCCGAGTGCCTCGGCGATGTCGAAAAACCTTGCTCGCATCTCGCGTCCGTTCCATTCGCTTGCAGCGTATTTGATATCGCTGCCGTAAGCCGAAGTGTCCTGCGAGATGACCAGCAGCTCCTTTACACCGGCGGCGACGAGGCGCTGGGCTTCGCGCAGAACGTCGGCCGCAGGGCGCGAAACGAGACGCCCTCTCAGCTTTGGGATGATGCAGAACGTGCAATGATTGTTGCAGCCCTCTGAAATCTTCAGGTACGCATAGTGGCGCGGCGTAAGCTTGATGCCTTCGGGCGGAAGGAGATCGAGGAACGGATCAGGGCGCGGTACGACCGCCCGATGGACTGCATCGATAACAGTCTTGTATTGTTGCGGCCCCGTAACCGCGAGCACGCCGGGATAGATGCTGGTGATTTTCTCCGGCTCCGCCCCCATGCACCCGGTCACGATGACTTTGCCGTTCTCGTTGAGAGCTTCCCCAATGGCTGCAAGTGATTCCGACTGCGCGCTGTTGAGGAAGCCGCAGGTATTGACCACGACCACATCCGCCCCTGCATGGTGCCTGGACACCTCATAGCCTTCTGCGCGCAGCCGCGTGATGATGCGCTCGCTGTCAACCAGTGCCTTCGGGCATCCGAGCGACACAAAACTGACCTTCGGGGGGGCCGCGTGTTGCGCGGTGAGATTTCGGGTGGTCATGACAAGCAGATGGGCTAGCGAAGAGGCGGCGCCAGCGCAAGTCGAAGTGTAAAATGAGCATAGCAACGAGCAAAGGATGGCCCGCAAACATGATCGAGATCAGTGAGCGCGACGGGGTAGGGGTCCTGTGCATGTGCGACGGCAAGGCCAACGCCATGAGCATTGAGTTTTGCGAGCTGTTCACTCAGCGGTTCGAGAAACTCCAGGCATCGCCGGTGCCCGCCATTGTCATCACGGGCAGCGCCCGGATTTTTTCCGCAGGCGTAGACCTTCTGCGCCTGATCGATGGCGGCGTTCCCTATATCCGCGATTTCCTGCCAAAGCTGACCAGGATGTTGGCCGACGTGTTCTCGTGTTCGAAGCCTGTGGTGGCAGCAATCAACGGTCACGCTGTCGCGGGCGGCTGTGTGCTTGCCTGTGCTGCCGACACGCGCTTGATGGGGCGCGAGGCGGGGCGCATCGGGGTAACCGAGCTTCTCGTCGGAGTTCCATTTCCAACTGCGGCCCTGGAGATCATGCGTTGCGCAACATCGCCGCAGCATTTCGCAGATGTGATCTTCAGCGGTTTGACCTACGCGCCCGTACAGGCCGTCGAGCGGGGCATGATCCATGAAATCGTAGAGAGCGGCGCGCTGCTCAGTGACGCAATCGGCCGCGCTCAAGCGCTTGCGTCGCTGCCGCCGCCCGCATTTGCACTGACAAAAGGCCAAATCCGGCGAGCTTATCTTGACCAGATAAATCTGGATACGAGTCGAGCCGATGTGGAGCGGATCTGGACCGCGCCGGAAACGCTGGCTCGGATACGTGATTACGTTGGCCGCACCCTTCGCAAGGCTGTTTGAGCGGATAAGCCGTCTGCGTATCTAGCCAGCCGCGAGAGCCTGATCGAGATCGGCAATGATATCGGCCTTGTCTTCAAGCCCGATCGACAATCGCACCACGTCGGGACCTGCGCCAGCCTCGGTTTTCTGCGCATCCGTAAGCTGGCGGTGAGTGGTAGACGCGGGATGGATGATGAGCGAGCGCGTGTCCCCGATATTGGCGAGATGCGAGAACAGTTTCACGTTGGAGACGAGTTTGACGCCTGCATCGTAGCCACCCTTGAGCCCGAACGTGAATACAGACCCCGCGCCCTTCGGCACGTATCGCTTGGCGAGCTTGTAATAGCGGTCATTGGGCAATCCCGCATAACTGACCCAGGCCACCTTGTTGTGTCCCGCGAGCCATTCCGCGACTGCCAGCGCATTGTCGCAATGCAGTTGCATTCGCAGCGGAAGCGTTTCAATTCCGGTGATAATCAGGAATGCATTGAACGGCGAAAGCGCGGGGCCGATGTCGCGCAAAGCGAGCACGCGGCAGGCAATCGCGAAGGCAAAATTGCCGAAAGTCTCGTGCAGCACAATGCCGTGATATTCCGGCCGAGGCTCGCACAGCATCGGATAGCGCTTCTCTCGCGACCAGTTGAACGTGCCGCCATCAACAATCAGGCCGCCGATGGAATTGCCGTGCCCGCCGAGAAATTTGGTGAGTGAATGAACCACAATATCCGCGCCGTATTCGATCGGCTTGCAGAGATAGGGCGTTGCCAGGGTGTTATCGACAATGAGCGGCACGCCCGCGTTCTTTGCGATCTTTGCAACCGCTTCTACGTCAGTGATTACTCCTCCGGGATTGGCAATCGATTCGATGAAAATGGCCTTGGTCTTGGCGCTGACTGCGCGTTCGAATGTTCCGATATTGTCGGGTTCGGCCCACACAACGTTCCAGCCGAAATTCTTGAAAGCGTGATTGAACTGGTTGATTGAGCCACCATAGAGCTTTTTTGAAGCAACGAATTCGTCGCCTGGCCGCATCAGGCAATGCATGACGAGGACCTGCGCGGCGTGCCCCGATGCAACCGCAAGCCCTGCGGTACCCCCTTCCAGCGCCGCCACGCGCTCCTCCAACACGGCGTTCGTGGGATTTCCGATGCGGGTATAGATATTGCCGAACGTTTGCAGCCCGAACAGCGAGGCGGCATGATCGACGTCCTCGAACACAAAGGATGTCGTCTGGTAGATCGGCGTGGCGCGTGCGCCAGTCGTCGGATCGGGCTGGGCGCCGGCATGGATTGCAAGCGTGGCAAAGCCCGGGATGCGGTCGGTCATGGCCAGTCCTCGATCTTGCCGGGACCAAGGGCTGGTCCGCGAAACCGTGTCGTTGGTGTATCCGACCGCTTGTAAGGGTCAAGGGCAGCTTGCCCCCGGCATTGCCTTACTGCCAACCCCTTATCAGGTGGCTTCTTCGACTTTTTGGGCGTGCATGGCTGCTTCCGTCGTGCCGCCGGCGACGGTGACCCTATTGAGCGCCATGCGCTGGATGCCGCGCCCGAACAGCTGGGCCTTCCGCGCGCTCAAGGTGCGGGTGTTAACGCCCATCCAGGCGATCTCCGATGAGAGCCGTCCGTACTCGATTTTCGGGCAACGATTCATCACGACCTGGAGACCGTTCTCTTCTGCGAGCCGAGCGGCCTCATCATTGCGAACCCCGAGTTGCATCCAGATGACTTGCGGGCGCGGCCGCAGCGCAAGCGCTTCCTCAACGATGGCGAGCGCATAGCGCGAAGCCCGAAAGATATCGACCATGTCGATCGGCTCGGGAATATCCGAGAGCTTCGCAAAGACTCTTTGGCCCAGGAGCTCGCCTCCGGCGAGCCCAGGATTGACCGGGATCATATGGTATCGGCGCTCGAGCAGGTATTTGAATGCAAAATAGCTGGGCCGGCTGGTGTTCGCCGACACTCCCACCATCGCAATCGTCTTCACGGTGTTGAGGATGCCGCGGATATAGCTGTCGGAATAACTGTCGTGGTCCATTGGCTTCGTGCTGGAGGATTTCCGTACCGGCTGCAGCCCGCCACAATGATCTTCGATCTTCGGCGCATGCCGGCCCTGACGAAGATATGAATGCGCTGGCGCAGGCGAAAGGGGACCCGATCAGCAGTCCTCCCATTTTGCCGCACGCTTGTCGATAAAGGCCGACATCCCCTCCGCTGCATCGCCTAGCATCATGTTTTGCACCATGACTTTGCTCGCGTAATCATAAGCATCCGCAATGCTCATCTCGATCTGACGGTAAAAGGCCTCTTTTCCGAGCTTGACGACGGCTTTTGATTTTGCAGCAATCCGGCGCGCAAGTTGCAGGGCTTGCTCGCGCGCCATGCCCGCCTCGACCACGTGATTGATCAACCCGATGCGGCCGGCCTCTTTCGCATCAATCGTATCGCCCGTGAGCAGCATTTCCATGGCGGGCTTGCGCGCGACACTGCGCGAAAGCGCGACCATGGGGGTCGAGCAAAACAGGCCGATATGCACACCGGGCGTAGCGAACTTTGCCGTCGCTGAGGCGACCGCGAGGTCGCAGGTCGCCACCAGCTGGCAGCCCGCGGCTGTCGCAGTGCCTTCCACAGCAGCGATCGCCGGCTGAGGCAGGCGCAATATGTCCATCATCATCGCGCTGCAGCTTGCGATGAGCTCTTGGGTGTACGCGCGGCCACCGTCTGCATCGGTACGGTGTGCGGTCAGTTCTTTGAGATCATGACCCGCGGAAAAGACCGGCCCCTTGGCGGCGATTATGACGGCCCGCACATGAGCGTGCCCGGAAATCTCAGCGAGCTCGGCGCGCAGTGCTGCGAGCGTTGCTTCGGAAAGAGTGTTGCGCGCCTGCGGGCGATTGAGCGTGAGGACGGCGATGTTGCCCTCATCCTCCCGCAGAAGGGGCGTTTCGATGCCCGTTGCGCGGATCTTGCGAACTGAAGAAATGGCGCTCATGACCTGGTTCCGGAGTAAGGGCTGCAACTGTTACGAGATTAGGCCGATACGACATGTATGCAAGTCCGTGGCAAGGAACAGCTGTCGGCAGAGCCGGTTAGCAGTAGATGGGGAAAGGTAAGTGCCTGTATTGATGTCGTGCGAGGAACTCGAGCGATTCCTCGCCGCTGAGTTTCCCCAAGCCTGCAACCCCGAGAGCGGTCTTTCGATCGAGGCCGTTTGGGAGCGCGGCTGCCGCGTCCGGCAGGCATTCCGCGCAAGCTCGCTGCGTCCAGGGGGCACCATTTCCGGCGCAGTCATGATGGCGCTCGCCGATTTTGCCATGTACGTCGCCGTGCTTGCCGCCATTGGACCCGTTCCGTTGGCTGTCACAATTAATCTGAACATAAATTTTTTGCGCAAGGCCGCCGCGGGCGACCTCACGGCGCAGGCGCGGCTCCTGAAGGTCGGCAAGCGCCTTGCGGTGGGAGAGGTCGATGTCCGATGTGATGGACAGGACGAGCCCGTCGCGCATGTGACATCGACCTATTCGATTCCATCCGCGGGAGGTAATATAAGACCGATTGCTTAAAATATTGAATTGTAAAGAGTTTATGCCCGTTCTTGACCTCGGGCCGGCCGTCCAGTATGAGGCCCCGCAACCACGCATTTGCAAGGAAGTTGCGCCATGAAGACCTACTCGGCCACGCCTGCCAGCGTCGAGAAGAAATGGGTGATGATTGACGCGACCGGTCTGGTTGTTGGTCGGCTGGCATCCATTGTC
>CATPCO010000171.1 GCA_955652925.1 uncultured Xanthobacteraceae bacterium
TCTCCACACTGTCTGAGGCACAGCTGTGCTACCCATTGGCTGGATGCCGGAACTGACCTCCGTACCATCCAGTTTTTACTCGGTCATTCCACCCTCGAACACACCCTCGTCTACCTGCATCTGTCGCACAAGCATCTGCAGACCGTACCCAATCCACTCGACCAGCTGCAGATCTCCAACCTGGACGACGTTCAGCGATCTCGGAGGTTACAGAAAAAATGAATCGGCCACACCTAGAAGTGGCCGACATTGTACGGGCGCAAGGCGAACGCTTCATCGCCAACAACCGCAGCTGGATTCACTGGGCGCACCAAAAAGTGCTCCGCGCCATCGCCCACTGCCGTACCGCAGTTATGGGTGGACATCTCCATCAGTGCCCCAGTTGTGGCCATCGTGCCGTCGTCTTCCACTCCTGTCGCAATCGGCACTGCCCAAAGTGTCAGGTCGCAGCCCGTCACCGCTGGCTCGCGGCTCGCCAAAAAGAACTCCTCGCGGTCGGCTACTTCCACGTGGTCTTTACCTTGCCCCACCAACTCTCTCCACTGCTGCTGCAGAACAAGAAGCTCCTCTACGACCTGTTGTTCCGGGCCAGCGCCGAAACCCTTCTGGAGATTGCCATCGACCCCAAGCATCTCGGAGCGGAGATCGGTTTCCTCTCTGTGCTCCATACCTGGGGTCAGAATTTACGGCATCACCCGCATGTCCATTGCGTGATCCCAGCCGGGGGACTCTCCCCCGATCACCGCCGCTGGATTCATCCTCGCTACCACTTCTTGTTACCGCGCAACGTGCTCAGCCGCGTCTTCCGCGGCAAGTTCGTCGCCGGTTTGAAAAAAAGCCACCACCAACTTACTTTCTCTGGCGCCCTCCAACCCCTCCGTCAGGATCAAGCCTTTGCCTCCTTCTTGCGTACCCTGTTCCGCCAAGACTGGTCTACCTCAAACCCCCCTTCGGCGGCCCCCATCATGTCCTGCGCTACTTGGCCGGTTACACTCACCGCGTCGCCATTTCCAATCACCGCTTAGTCGCCTTCCAGCACGACCAGGTTTCTTTTCGCTACAAGGACTATGCCCATGGCAACAAGAAACGCCTGATGACTCTCACCTCGCAAGAGTTCTTACGGCGTTTCCTGCTCCACGTTCTGCCTCGTGGATTCGTCCGCATTCGTTTCTACGGCTTCCTTGCCAATCGACGAAGAGCCAACTTACTGCCTCTCTGTCAACAGCTACTGCTCCATCGCCCCCAGGCTGACCCATCCCCGGCACCTGACTCCACAGCCGCTCCCATCTCTGGCTTCCGCTGTCCCCACTGCGCAACCGTGATGCGAATCGTAGAAACATTCTCCCCCTCGACATTCACGCCCACGCCCAGGAGCACTGTCCATGATTCTTCCTGACCGCACAATCTATCTGCTCCATCCAACGCGAATTTCGGCTCGCACCGTCGTCGTGTCTCTACTCACTTTTCCTGACACTCTTCCGCCGCTTATAACCCGCGAAAATCTGCCACTCCCCATTAACCTTCGCCCTCGATCTTCGCCCTTTGTTCTGTTTCCTCAAACCCTTTCCCCACCTACTGACCCAGACCTTCGAGAAATCGCCATCGAATACCCATAGCCCACCGCGTCCGTCGCAAACACCAGCGACTTCGTTCAACAGACTTTATCGCAAGTCCCGCCACTGGCCTTGATCTGCGTTTGTTTCCTGCTCCGCGGGACCTGCGATAAAGTACTAACTGTTAACGTCAGTTATCAATCTGGATTACAAACGTCCGCCGTCCAGCCAGTTTCGCCAATTCGTGTTGGCAGTCGCGAGGGGCAATACAGCCCGACCGTCTACGGTAGTGAGTACTTGAACAGCGGTTTTTTAAGCCCGATTCCGCGTTGCTTATACCCATCTAACGGGCTGTGGAAGCGATTGGTCCCGGCACCGAGCTAACAGTGAACCTACAGAAGGGACCATTCTGCCGCAGTTTGACAACGGTTGCGCTGACGCCTAGCATTGAAGTTGAGCGAGCTACCTCTCCTTACTCATTCAGGTCCTCTGAACTAAGTCAGCCCATCTGAAGTTTTTCCTCTTAGCTTTTTCCCAAAGGAGCAACTGCGTTATGACAGTATTCGAAGAGCAGTTCTAGCGACCCGTTGGAATCCGCTCAGTGAATTGCAGGAAACTGCAACACCCCCTTGGGCGACTGGCCGGTTCTCGGTACGAACGAACCCAATCGGAAATCGAATAGTAAGAAATGCCTCCCCCAAAGGCAGCACTCGGCTCCGCTCTTAAGCGCGAACGAATTTAATTGGAAAGCAGAGGAAATTAGATTATGAAAAGAAGCACGAAGAAAAATTCGCGATTCTCAGTGGCGGTCCTGTCAGCGCTGATTCTGGTAGCCCTGTGCGGCCTTCCGGCAGCGGCGCAGCAAGCACCAACCGGGCCTCAGGTGCTCAGCAATGCGGTAGCGAACCAACCGATTCACTTTGACGTTTCGTCGCCGCTATCCGTGCTGCTGACCGCCACGGCTCGGCAGCGGGACCGTGTGACGCACGTGCCTATACA
>CATPCO010000172.1 GCA_955652925.1 uncultured Xanthobacteraceae bacterium
AGGTGGGCACCGCGAAATCCGGGGTCCCCATAAACACAATGCGCAGGGGCATTTTAGACGGCGACAGGGATGACTTGAAATCGCAAGTGCGTTAGCTCGCCCGCTTCACAGCCTTGGCGAATTTCTTGATCACGCGATCACGCTTGAGCTTGGAGATGTGGTCGATGAACAAAATGCCGTAGAGGTGATCGATCTCATGCTGCAGGCAGGTGGCGAGGAGCCCGTTTGCCTCCACCTCACGCGGTTCTCCCTCGAGATCGAGATACTTCACCTTCACTTGCACCGGACGCTCGACTTCGCTGTAGAATTCCGGGATGGAAAGGCAACCCTCCTCATGGGTTGCCTTTTCGTCGGACGACCAGACGATCTGCGGATTGATGAAGACCTGCGGGTTCTTCGGCTCCTCCTTCTTCGCAAGGTCCACGGTGAACACGCGCTTCTTCACCCCGATCTGGGTGGCGGCAAGCCCGATGCCGGGAGCGTCGTACATCGTCTCGAACAGGTCATCGATCAGCTTGCGAATGCCGGCATCGATCTTCTTCACCGGCTCGGCAACGTGCCGCAACCGCTTGTCCGGTAGGATGAGAATTTCGCGCACCGCCATGCTCGCGATGTAAGCAGTCCCTCCAAAACGGTCAATCTATTCACCGTTTGTTCTTGCCGTTCGAATCACCTAGACTTGCCGCCATGGCCGATCATGCCCTCGTGCTCGCCGGCGTGCTGATCGCTTTCCTCGCGGGAATGGCAGGGCTTGCTCTGCTCGTGCTGATGACGGTCCGCGCGCTGCACCGCCGCGAGCGGCGGGCAGCCGAAAGTGGGATCATCGAGCTCACGCGTCTGCAGACCGAGACTGCAACCCGCATCGAAGCGATGCGCGACATGCTGGCTGGACGGCAAGCCGAGCTGCACCGCGCCGTGAACGAGCGGCTTGATTCGGTGACACATCACCTCAGTCAGTCCATGACCAGCACGCGCCAACACACCGTCGAAAGCCTGCAGAAGCTCAACGAGCGCCTGGCCGTGATCGATCATGCGCAACGAAACATCACCGATCTGGCCTCGCAGATGACCTCCCTTCATAGCGTGCTTGCGAACAAGCAGCAGCGCGGCGCGTTTGGGCAAGGCCGATTGGAGATCATTGTTCAGGACGGGCTGCCGAAGAGCTGCTACGAATTCCAGTTCCTGCTCTCAAACCGCAGCCGGCCCGACTGCGCGGTCTTTCTTCCGGACCGGCGGCCGCTGGTGATCGACGCCAAGTTTCCGCTCGAAGCGGTCACGGCGTTGCGGGAGGCCAAGACCGAAGATGAGCGCAAGCATGCCGCCGCTCGCTTGCGGCAGGACTTTGCCCGCCATGTCAGCGACATCTCGGAAAAATACCTCATACCGGGCGAGACACAGGACCTCGCCCTCATGTTTGTGCCCTCCGAATCCGTCTACGTCGAATTGCACGACGGGTTTGATGACATCGTGCAGAAGGCGTTTCGCTCGAACGTCGTTATCGTGTCTCCCAGTCTACTGATGCTCGCCATCCATGTAATCCAGCAAATCCAGAAGGATGCGCGCATGCGCGAGGCCGCGGACAAGATCCATGCCGAGGTCGGGCACCTGATGGACGATATCGAGCGCCTGCACGAGCGCGTGCTGAGTCCGCAGAAGCATTTCGGGCAAGCCAACGAGGACGTACGGCAAATTCTGATTTCAGCCGAAAAAGTGGAAAAGCGCGCCACCCGCATTAAGGACGTGGAATTCGACGGCGAGGAGCCGCCCGAGCCGGCTGCTATCTCTGCCCCGCCCAGGGCCCAGTTGGTCGCGAAATAGCGCTCGCGGCCCGATTTCGTCTCAATCGTGGTTGATGGCTACCGTCCCATGACGGTTGCCCCCGACACCACGGTCGCCCGTGCGAATTTTACCGATGCGCTAGCGGTTTATTTCAAGCCGCGCGTGCTGATCATCCTGTTGCTTGGCTTTTCTGGCGGGTTACCTCTGATATTGACGGGGGGGACGCTGCAAGCCTGGATGAGCGAAAGCGGTGTCGACATCCGGACCATTGGCCTGTTCGCCGCAGTCGGTTTCCCCTACACGCTGAAATTTCTCTGGGCGCCGTTCGTCGACGCACTCGACGTACCGGTGCTGTCCTCGCTGTTGGGCCGAAGGCGCGGGTGGCTTCTGCTCTCGCAACTGGTTTTGATGGCGGCCATCGTGCTGCTTGCATTCTGCGATCCAGCGCTGTCGCCGTGGATCATCGCCGCCGCCGCGCTCCTCGTTTCAACCGCGTCTGCCACGCAGGACATTCTCATTGACGCTTTCCGCGTCGAAACTCTGCGCGAGGAAGAACAGGCCGCGGGCATGGCTTCCTATGTCGCAGCCTACCGTGTCGGCGCGCTCGTCTCCGGCGCGGGGGCGCTTTTTCTGGTGACCGGTTTTCTGGCTCTTGGATTCTCCAATCACGCTGCCTGGACGGCATGCTATCTCGCAATGGCGTTGCTCATTCTGGTCGGGGTTGCGGCCACGCTGCTCGGGGTCGAGCCTGAGAAGTCAGCGGTGGCCGCGGCCGAGCACGCGTCACACGCGAACGAGGACCCGCTCAAGCGAACCTTCGATGCGGCGATCGCGAGCCTCTACGATTTTCTTAGCCGCGACATGGCGTTTGTCATGCTGGCTTTCGTCGTCCTGTTCAAGCTTGCCGATGCGCTCGCTTTCTCGTTGGCAACGCCGTTTATCCTTGATCTCGGTTTCTCCCGAACCGAGCTGGCCACCATCATGAAAGGGGTTGGGTTTGCCGCGACGTTATTAGGCGGATTTGCGGGTGGCTTCATCGCCCGCGCCTATTCGCTCACGACGAGTCTGTGGATCGGCGCGATTTTGCAGACCGTCACGATTCTCGCATTCTCGTTGCAGGCTGTGATCGGCAAGGATCTGGCCATGCTCACCTTCGCCATCACGGTCGCGAGCTTCACCGGGGCGATCGGCACGGTTGTCTTTGTCGCCTACCAGTCCGCGCTGTGCTCGAATCCGCTCCACACTGCCACCCAGTTCGCGCTGCTCACTGCACTCGACTCGCTCGGACGGACGGTTTTTTCATTGGGCAGCGGATACATGGCTGCAGCGACAGGCTGGGCCTTCTTCTTCGTTATCTGTGCGATGGCCGGAATTCCGAGCTTCTTCCTGCTCGCATGGCTGCAACGGCGCGGTCATTTTGCAAAACTGGCCACGTAAGGTTCAGTGTCGGGATACAAATTACCATGCTCCTGCCCCAACCGCGGCGATCGAACGCACTCGCCGGCACCGCGGCTCAATCCGCGGTCACGCCGGCGGCCTTGATGACCGGAGTGATGCGGGCGACCTCGCTTTCGACCAGCTTCTGCAAGCCCGCGGGGCCGCGCTCGCCGGGCGTGGGAGCTGAGCTGCCGAGCTCGCTATAGCGCTCTTGCACATTGGGATCGTCGAGCGCCTTGCTCAAGGCGTCGGCGAGCTTGCCGACGATCTCCTTCGGCGTTCCCTTCGGCGCCACCATCGCGTTCCAGGCCCTGAACGTGAAATCAACTCCGGCCTCGACCGTGCTCGGCACTTCGGAGAGAGATGCGAGCCGTTCCGATGCAGCGACCGCATACGCCTTGATCGTACCCGCCTTGACTTGCGGGATGACGTTGAGCGACTGGTCGATCATGTAGTCGAGCTGCTCGGCGACGAGCGCCTGCAGAGCGGGGCCGGTGCCGCGATACGGCACGAGCGTTGGTTTCAAGCCAAACTCGGCATTGAACAGCAGGCCCGCGACGTGAGAAATCGAGCCGACTCCGGCGTGGCCATAAATCAGTTTCTGCGAATTGGCCTTCAGGTAATCGATAAGCTGCTTGAGGGTCGAGGCCGCGGTTGATTTCTTGGCGACGATTGCCTCAGGCGTAAAGTTGGTGACGCCGATCTGGGCGAAGCTCGCTGCAGGATCGTATCTCAGATTCGGGTAGAGCGCCGGTGCCGCCGACTGCGTTCCGGTATTGCCGACCGCGATGGTGTAGCCGTCGGGTTCTGCCTGCGCCGCCCGTGTCATGCCGATCGTCCCGCCGGCACCGCCGACATTCTCCACGATGATGGTTTGGCCCAACGTGCGCGACATGTGGTCGCCCAGAAGACGCGTGACCACGTCGGTTGGCCCTCCGGCTGCAAACGGCACGATGACGGTGATCGGCTTGCTCGGATACTGGGCAGCCGCGGGCACACCGCTCATGACCAGGACGAAAAGCGCGCTTAGCATCAGTTCGCCCTTGCAGCGCATCGTGCTCCCCCTTGACCTCTATCCCTTCATCGCGATGATCGGTTACCACCGACTTTGGCGCAAGTTGTTGCAGCCTATGGACGCAAGCGCAACGGTCCGGAATGCGGCTGACCGACGAAGAGCAGGCGATGCGCGCGGGCCGCTTCGGCCCGGCGGTCCAGTGGGCGATCGAACATCAGATCAAGGTCGGGGAGTATCTCGGCGCTGGGGACTTTGTCCCGGTGTCCCAGGCCCACATCATGGCGGATACCGAGTCGCTTGGCCCCGCCGGGGTGGAATGGCTCGAGCGAATGGCGTCGCTGCCTCGGGATCAGCGGCGCCTGCGCGTTCCTGCCATCACCGATCCGCGCGGCACCGACTTCGCTGCTGCGCACCGGCTCAAGCAGCAGCCCTCACGCCTGAGGCACAGCGCGAAAACGCCGCCGGCATGATTGCGCGCGCGCCGCGAGCGGCCACACCCCGCCGCGCCACCGAGGAGCGTGATGACCTCGCGCCGATTCATCTCGAACATGGCGTTTCCTCCTCCCGCCCTAGGAAGCCCACCGGTGATGGGCCTGCGCGATCGGCTCTCCGC
>CATPCO010000173.1 GCA_955652925.1 uncultured Xanthobacteraceae bacterium
ATATCGGTGTGTCACCCGCGGGCTTGACCCCATAGGCGCTACAACTTAAGCCTCGCCACAAATCTCTCCGTCGTCATGCCCCGCTTTAAGCGGGGCACCCAGTAATCCCTGGACAGCGGACGAGGGTAAAGCCGTGCCAAATGCGACGTTCCGTGCTTACTGGATCGTCCGCATGCGCGGACGATGACGACCGAGAGGCTGATGATGCGTCTTAAGTTAGCGCCTATGGGGCTTGACCCGCGGGCCCATCTTGCAAACGGGATGGATTGCCGGGTCGAGCCCGGCAATGACCACGCCATTACTTTAGGCTTAAAATATCTTTCGGGCAAGCTTGAAGCTTGAAAATTCTAAGCCTAAAATAAATCGGCGGTGGCGCCGGATAGCCCGGCGGCAGCGAAGAACTGCGACAGCGAAGATCCATGGCCATTGACGGCAAGCATGCTCTGGTCACCGGCGGGGGGCGCGGTATCGGCCGCGCCATCGCTTCAGCGCTCACGGCTGCCGGAGCGAGTGTCACCGTGATCGGGCGCGCCGAAGGGTCATTGCGGGAAGCGGTTGCGGCGGGCGATGCGGCGGGCTGCGCCGTTGCCGACGTGACCGATGCCGCCCAGCTGAGGCAGCAGTTGGGCTGCGCCGAGAAAGCGCGAGGACCGATTGCCATCCTCGTCAACAATGCCGGTTCGGTCGAGAGCGGGGCGTTCCTCAAACTCGACCCAGCTGCTTTTACGGCGATGTGGAACGTCCATGTCATGGGCGCGGTGCATGCAATGCGGCAGGTTCTTCCGGGCATGATCGAGCGCGGATTCGGACGAATTGTGAACGTCGCCTCGACCGCAGGGCTCAAAGGCTATGCCTATGTGAGCGCCTATTGCGCGGCCAAGCACGCCCTCGTGGGGCTCACACGTGCGCTCGCGGCGGAAACTGCGGGCAACGGCGTGACCGTCAATGCGGTCTGCCCCGGCTACACCGATACCGAGCTCATTCGGGAGAGCATCGCGCGCGTCGGCGCGAAGACCGGCCGCTCGCAAGCGCAGATCCTGGCCGAATACGTGAAGGATGCGCCGATCGGCCGGTTGATCCGTCCGGCCGAAGTCGCGGCGGCCGTGCTCTATCTCTGCTTGCCGGAGGCGGCCGCCGTCACCGGCACCACGCTCGCCGTCGCGGGAGGCGAGCTCTAGTGGACGATCGCGCAGTGCCACTCGATGCGGAAACAAAGGTCGCGGAACGGCCGCACGACCACAAGAACGAGTTGCGCCTGTGGCTGCGGCTGTTTACCTGCAAGGAGCTGATCGAAAGCGAGGTCCGCAAGCACTTGCGTGTGGATTTTCAGCTCACGCTGCCGCGGTTCGATCTGATGGCGCAGCTTGATCGGGCGCACAAAGGCATGACGCTCGGCGAGTTGTCGCAGCGCATGATGGTTACGAATGGCAACGTGACCGGCCTGGTCGACCGGCTCGTTGAGCAGGGTGTCATCGATCGCCGCAAGTCCCCGGAGGATCGCCGCGCCCAGATCGTGAGCCTCACGGCGGAAGGCCGGCGGCTGTTCCGCGCCATGGCGCGCGCCAATGAACAGTGGATCGGCGAGATGTTTGCTGATCTTTCGAACAGCGACATCGAGACCTTGCTGCGGCTCCTTGCCAAGGCGAAACTATCCGTGCGCGCCGCGATCGGAGCAGCTTGATGAACCCGGCAGCTCTTGAGGAGAGTCTGCGCTGGCCTTTCTTCGACGAGGGGCACCGGCGATTCGCGCAGGCGCTGGCGCACTGGGCCGATACGACACTGCCCCGGCTCCCGCGTGACGATGTCGATGCCGCCTGTCGCGCGCGGGTGAAGGCGCTTGGCGATGAGGGCTTTCTCGAGGCTGTCGTGCCGGCCGAGCACGGTGGCCTGCATCCCCGGCTGGACGTGCGCACGCTCTGTCTCGCACGCGAGATCCTGGCCGCGCGCGACGGGCTCGCCGACTTTGCATTCGCCATGCAGGGTCTCGGCACCGGTTCGATTTCCCTGTTCGGCTCGACTGCGCTCAAATCCCGTTATCTCCCACCGGTTCGCGACGGCAAAGCCATTGCTGCCTTCGCACTATCGGAGCCCGAGGCGGGATCCGACGTGGCGGCGCTGGCAACAACGGCGGTTGCCGACGGACCATCCCACGTCCGCATCAACGGCCAAAAAACCTGGATCTCGAACGGCGGCATCGCCGATCACTACGTAGTATTTGTCCGCACGGGCGAGGGCCCAGGCGCCCGCGGGTTGTCGGCTTTCGTCGTTGATGCCAGCGCGCCAGGGCTCGAAGTCGCCGAGCGCATCGAGGTGATTGCTCCACACCCGCTCGCCACATTGCGTTTTGATGACGTGCGGGTGCCGCTCGCAAATCGCCTCGGGAAAGGGGGCGACGGATTCAAAGTGGCCATGGCGACCCTCGACATCTTTCGCTCGACCGTTGGTGCGGCCGCGCTTGGTTTTGGGCGGCGAGCTCTGCAAGCGACCCTCGAGCGCGCGAGTGCGCGTAAGCTCTTCGGCGCACCGCTTGGAGACCTGCAGATGACGCAGGCGGCCATCGCCGAGAGCGCGAGCGAGATCGATGCTTCCGCCCTTCTGATCTATCGTGCCGCCTGGACCAAAGACCAGGGCGCCGCCCGTATCACGCGCGAGGCGGCAATCGCAAAGATGTTTGCTACCGAGGCGGCGCAGCGCGTGATCGATCGCGCTGTGCAGCTCCACGGCGGCCTCGGAGTCACCAAGGGCAGCGCAGTCGAGGAGCTTTACCGCGAGATCCGCGCGCTGCGCATCTATGAAGGCGCAACCGAAGTGCAGAAGATCGTCATCGCGCGCGAGTTGCTCAAGCAGGGCGCAACACAATCGGCGCAGGCCGCGGAGTAAATGAGCATCGTCATGTCCGGGCTCGACCACGACCTTCCGGCATGGTTTGTGCTCAACGGCGATCGCGGGTCGAACCCGGCAGTACCGGAGGATAATTGAGGGTCGGCAGCCATGATTCCATCGGGTCATCTTGACACGTTCGCGCGCGACAGCTTGCCGCCGCGGGAGCAATGGCCGGATTTTCTGTTCGACTTGCCGGAGCGCCGGAACCCCGATCGGATGAATTGCGTCGTCGAGTTGCTCGACCGTTGGGTCGATAGCGGCCATGGCGATCGCCCATGCCTGATCGATGCGGCGCAATCGTTGTCCTATGCTGAGCTGTCAGAGCGCGTAAACCGGATTGCCGGCGTGCTGACGCGCGAACTGGGCCTCGTGCCGGGCAATCGCGTGCTGCTGCGCGGACCGAACAGCCCGACGATGGTCGCGGCCTATCTCGGCGTCATCAAGGCAGGCGGTATTGCGGTCGCGACCATGCCGCTCTTGCGCGCGAAAGAGATCGCCTATCCCGTGACCAAGGCCAGGATCGATCTCGCGCTCTGCGACCATCGGCTCGCAGAGGAAATGGAGAAAGCACGCACGCTCGCTCCCCGCCTCAGGCGCGTCGTTTATTGGGGGAATGAGGGCGGAGATTCGCTCGAAGCGATGATGGCAAGATCCGAGACCACTTTTACCGCCTGCGATACCGCAAGCGACGACGTGTGTCTGATCGCGTTCACCTCCGGCACCACGGGAGAGCCGAAGGGCACCATGCATTTTCATCGTGACATGCTGGCGACCTGCGACACCTATGGCCGGTTCGTGCTGGAGGCCAAGCCTTCCGACCGCTTCATCGGCTCGCCACCGCTTGCCTTCACCTTCGGTCTCGGTGGGCTTGTGCTGTTTCCGCTGCGCATCGGCGCCGCTACCATTCTGCTCGAAAAGACCACGCCCGACGATCTGCTTGCCGCAATCGGGCGGTTTGAAGCGAGCGTCTGCTTCACGGCGCCCACAGCCTACCGGGCGATGCTCTCAAAGCTCGGCGAAAGCAATATTCGCTCGCTGCGCAAATGCGTGTCGGCGGGCGAGGCTTTGCCCAAAGCAACTTTCGATGCCTGGCTTGCCGCGACCGGCATCAAAATTCTGGACGGCATCGGTGCAACCGAGATGCTGCACATTTTCATCGGCTCGCCGGAGAGCGAAATCCGGCCCGGAGCCACCGGGCGGCCGGTGCCGGGTTACCAAGCCCGCGTGGTTGATGAGTTAGGCGCGCCGGTGGCGCCCAACACAATGGGGCGGCTCGCGGTTCGCGGACCTACCGGGTGCCGCTATCTTGCCGACAAGCGCCAGCAGCAATATGTGCAGAACGGCTGGAATATTACCGGCGACACTTATCGCATGGATGCGGACGGGTACTTCTGGTACCAGGCGCGATCGGACGACATGATCGTGTCAGCGGGCTATAATATTGCCGGCCCCGAAGTCGAAGCGGCTCTGCTCGAGCATCCGGCCGTCGCGGAATGCGGCGTAGTGGGTGCGCCGCATGAGGAACGCGGGCAGATCGTCAAAGCCTACATGGTGCTTCGGCCGGGCTATACGGGTGATCATGCCTTGACCAAGACACTGCAGGATTACGTCAAGGCGACAATCGCACCTTATAAATATCCGCGTGCAATCGAGTATGTCGCGACCTTGCCGCGCACCCAGACCGGCAAGCTGCAACGGTTTGAGCTTCGCCGCACGGCGGGCGAGGCTGCGCACAAGCTCGCATCTTAATTCGTTCGACGGAGCCGGAAATGAACACCACTGCGCACCGGGTGTTGCAGCCGGCGGGCTGGCCGCGGCCGAAGGGCTATGCCAACGGCATGCTTGCCCACGGCGAAATGGTGTTCGTCGGCGGCATGATCGGCATGGACCGCGAGGGCCGTCTTGCTGATGGCTTTGTCCCTCAGATGAAGCAGGCGCTCCGCAATATCAGCGCGGTGCTTGCCGAAGCCGGCGCGTCGCCCGAGCACATCGTCCGGCTGACCTGGTACGTCTGCGACATGAACGAATATCTCGCCGATCTCGCTAACCTGGGCACCGCCTATCGGGAGGTCATGGGGCGGCATTTCCCGGCCATGGCAGTGGTTCAAGTCACCCGGCTGGTCGAGCCGCGCGCCCGTCTGGAAATCGAGGCAACGGCGGTGTTGCCGAGCACGTAGAGTTCATTCAGGAGACTGACGCATGATGCTTTCCCTCTGGCCGACGAGTAAGCTATTTTTGCTTGGTTTGGCTTGAATATACTCGTCGCCGAGCGGCGCAAGTCAATTCCCGCTGGGCGCCAGGCGCAAGGGACACGCAATGGCGGAACGCTCTTTCAAGCAGGAAGTGAAGAAACTGCGACTTGGCGCGGACGAAGAATTCCGCGGCGAAGGCATACTTGCCGTCACGAAGGCGCTGCTGCAGTCGGGCGTGTCGTATGTCTCAGGCTACCAGGGGGCGCCGATCTCGCATCTCGTCGACGTGCTTGCTGACGCGAATGACCTCCTGGAAGAGCTTGCTATCCGGTTCGAGGCGAGCGCGAACGAGGCGGCCGCGGCTGCGACGCTTGCCGCTTCGATCAATTATCCATTGCGCGGCGCGGCAACCTTCAAAGCGCCCGTGGGCATCAATGTTGCCTCGGACGCGCTCGCGAACCTGTCATCGAGCGGCGTGACCGGCGGCGCCCTCATCATCGTTGGGGAAGACTATGGCGAAGGCTCCTCTATCATGCAGGAGCGCAGTCATGCTTTCGCGATGAAGTCGCAGATATGGCTGCTCGACCCCCGTCCCAACCTGCCTTCCATTGTGCATTCGGTGGAAAAAGGGTTCGAGCTGTCGGAGGCCTCAAATACGCCCGTGATGCTGGAGCTGCGCATTCGCGCCTGCCACGTCTACGGCAGCTTCACCGCGCGCGACAATGTCCGTCCCACCTTTGGGCTCAAGGATGCGCTGGAGCATCCGATGCGCGACACGAACCGGGTCGTGCTGCCGCCCGCGAGCTATCTGCAGGAAAAGGAAAAGATCGAGAAGCGCTGGCCGGCGGCGATCCGTTTCATCGAGCAGAATAAGCTCAACGAATTCTTTCCAGGTGATGTGAACGATATCGGGATTGTCATGCAGGGCGGCATGTACAATACCGCGCTGCGTGCCCTCGAAGTGCTGGGCCTTGCCGACATCTTCGGTGAGAGTCGTATCCCGCTCTACGTCCTCAACGTCACCTACCCGTTGATCGACAGCGAATTCGTACGCTTCTGCGCGGGCAAGAAAGCAATCCTGGTCATTGAGGAGGGCCAGCCGGATTTCATTGAGCAGGCAGTCAATACAATTCTGCGCCGGGCGGATATCCAGACGCGGGTGGAAGGCAAAGGCATGCTGCCCATGGCGGGTGAATATACCGGCGGCGTGATGAAGGAAGGGATGCGTAAATTCGTGGAGAAGTACCGCTCCGAATTGCTCGCGCCCAACGATGCTCCATCACAGTCTCCTCGCCTTGCGACTGCGCGGGGGGCCATCGCGGGAAAGGTTCACATTCGACCTCCCTCGTTCTGTACCGGCTGTCCGGAACGGCCGATCTTTGCGGCAATGAAACTCGTCGAGCGCGAGCTCGGACCGCACCACGTGAGCTGCGACATCGGCTGCCATCTCTTCTCGGTGCTTCCGCCGTTCAACGTCGGCAACTCCACGATGGGCTACGGACTCGGCGGAGCGGGAGCAGCCGCCTTCAATGCCGTGCCGGGTAAGCGCGCCATCGCGCTCGTCGGCGACGGTGGCTTCTGGCATAATGGTCTTGCCTCGAGCTTCGGCAATGCCGTCTTCAACAAGAGCGATAACGTCATGATCGTGGTGGACAACGGCTACGCCGCTGCCACCGGCGGACAGGACGTACCTTCCTCGGCCGCCGACAACGCGCTGCGTTCGACCAAGAATCCGATCGAGAAGGCCCTGCGCGGCGTCGGCGTCAAATGGGTGCATACGCTCACGCGCACCTACGACGTGGGGCGAATGCGCGATCTCCTCAAAGAGGCGCTCACGACCGCGGTGAAGGGGCCGAAGGTGATCATCGCGCAGTCGGAATGCATGCTGAACAGGCAGCGGCGCGAGCGCCCGCTCCTGCGCAAGCGCATGGACGCGGGCGAGCGCGTGGTGCGCGAGCGTTTCGGGGTCGATCCGGACACTTGTACCGGCGACCACTCCTGCATCCGGCTCTCCGGCTGTCCCTCGCTGACGCTTGCGCCCAATCCCGATCGCTTGCGGCGCGAGCCGGTGACAAAGGTGATCAACTCCTGTGTCGGCTGCGGACTATGCGGCGAGGTCGCGCATGCTGCTGTCCTGTGTCCCTCCTTCTATCGCGCCTCGATCATCGCCAATCCAACGCGCTGGGACCGGCTCAAGCACCGGATCAGGAGTGCAGTGATCGGCACCCTTCAACGCCGGCTCGAACCCGTCCACGCCTGACAGATGGACGCCCAGGTCACCAAGGAACGGCCGATCACCATCGCCATTCTGGCCCTCGGAGGCGAGGGTGGCGGCGTGCTGGCGGACTGGATCGTCGATCTGGCGCAGCATAGCGGTTACCTCGCCCAGGCAACCTCGGTTCCTGGCGTTGCCCAGCGCACCGGTGCCACAATTTACTACGTCGAGCTGTTCCCGAAGGCGGCGGCTCAATCCGCCGGGCGCGACCCCGTGCTTGGGCTACTTCCCATGCCCGGCGACGTCGACATTGTGCTTGCCTCTGAACTGATGGAAGCGGCACGCGCGGTCGAGCGCGGCTTCGTCACCCCGGACAAGACGCTGCTCATCGCTTCCACCCATCGCGTCTACGCCATGACCGAAAAAATCGCTCTGGCCGATGGGCGGGCGGATTCGGCCAGCCTGTTTGCAGCCTGCCGCAATGCCGCACAAAAGCTCATCGCGTTCGACATGGCAGCGCTCGCAGATGCAACCGCAAGCGTGCTGAGCGCGGTGATGTTTGGCGCCCTTGCAGGCGCAGGCGCATTGCCGATGATGCGCTCGGCTTTCGAAGCTGCGATCCGGCGCGGACAGGTAGGCGTGACCAACAGCCTCGCGGCGTTTTCGGCGGGCTTTGAGGCGGCCGGCGCCGAGCCATCGCAGGCTCCTGCCGGCATCATTGGAGAGAGCGGGACCGGGGACTCGCTTTCCCCAACCACCGAACAATTTCGAGATGCTGTGCAGAAATATTCCGGCGAAACGCGCTCCATTGTAGTGGCGGCAATCGAGCGGCTCGCCGACTATCAGGATGCGGACTACGTGAAATATTTCCTGAGACGACTGGAGCGGTTCCAGGAGATCGAACGCCGGCACGGCGACGGTTCTGGCCGGCTGCTCGC
>CATPCO010000174.1 GCA_955652925.1 uncultured Xanthobacteraceae bacterium
AGCCGCCTTCGCCAAGGCTTCGGCGGCCTCACTCACATTAGCCCGTCGAAGCTTTAGCGGAGACGGGCGACATGCGGGGGAAATAGCTCCCGGATATCGCTTCGCTCATCCGGGCTACTCGCTACTCGCTCACGCCGGACGTGCCCAATGCCGGCCAAAGCGCGGGCCAAAGCGCAGGCCAAAGCGGAGGGCTGGCTGTGCCATTCTTTCGCACCTATCATGGACGCAGATTAGGATTGCCTTGTACCGTGGAGACTTCGATGAGGTATGTCCTGCGGCTCTCAGCCTTGCTCGCTGCCTTTGTCATTTCATCGGCTCACGGATCGGAGCGCATCCTGCTTGCGCAGGCGGTCCCGGGGCAGGTAGCGCCGCAGGGGCAGGTCCTACCGGCGCCGCTGCCTCCAACCCCGTTGCTGTCGTCGCCCACGTCCACGGCTTGCCTGGTTGGCTGCGACACGCAACTGATGAATTGTCAGAACGCCTGCATCGTGGTCGGACCGGTGACCGCCACTCCGAGCCCCGCGAGCACTGCGCCGTGCGCGCTCAATTGCACCAGCCAGCAGCTCGTCTGCAAGAATGCGTGCAACAGGACGCCGCAGCAGTAGAGTCGTGCCCGCCAAAGTTCCCTCTGGGAACGCCGAGCTGGGCCAGTTTCCACCGAGTGGAAAAATTACTCCTCCGCCCACGCCAGGTACCGGCGCGCAAACGCATGCACTGCGGCATCAAGCAGCAGACCGATGCCGAGCATCACCAGGATGTAAGCAAACACGGTGGGGCTTTCAAAGAAGCGCTGGGAATAGACGAGCGTCGCGCCCATGCCACCACCCCCAGCCACCATCTCGGCTGTGAACGTGGTGATCAGCGCGACGGGAAGCGCGATGCGCAACGTCGCGAAAATGCGCGGATAGCAGGCAGGCAGGATCACGCGCATGAGCAGCGCATGCTGCGTCGTGCCGAGCGAGAAAGCCGACCACAGCAGCACGCGATGGACGGCGCGCGCGGCGCTATAAGTTCCGATGATCACCGGAAACACACAGGCAAAAGCGACGAGAAGGATCTTCGACAAGCTCTCGATCCCGAACCACAGGATGAAGACGGGCAGGAACGCGATCTTCGGCGAAGGGAAGCCGATGGCGACCAGAGGATCGATGAGCCAGTGCACGACACGGCTGCGCGCCATCAGCATGCCGAGGAGAATTCCGCAGGCGCCCGCGAGCGCAAGCCCGGTGACAGCACGGTAAAGGGACAGCGCCAGATCGCTCGCGAGGCTGCCATCCGCGATGATACGGCCCAGCTCGGCGGCAACGACGGTAAAGGCGGGCAACAGGACGGGCGGCGCAAGCTGCGCGCGCGCCGCCGATTCCCAGATTACGAGCAGCAGCATTACCGATGCGAGCGAGCGCAGCCGCAGGCCGGCTGCTTTGACACCCTCCTCGTGTGGCCGGGCCGTCATGCCGTCCTCGCGTTCGCCGCGGATTCGTGCCAGCGCAGGCACCAGCCAGACACCGCGAGCATCGCGCGGTCGCAGAGGAATGCGACGGCGATCACGCAGGCAATCGCGGCGAACATGTAGTCATAGGCGCCGTTCTCGCCGTAGAAGAAGACGAGCTTGCCGATGCCGCTGGTCGACGCAATCATTTCCGATGAAATCGCGAGCACGAAGGAGAAGCCGAGCGCAATGCGCAAACCCGTAAAGATGTCGGGCAGCGCGTGGCGCAGGTAAATGCGCGAGAGCATTTGCCGCTCGCTCGTTCCCAGGGCTTGCGCGCTCCAGGTCAGCACCTTGGGTGTCGAGACCACGCCCTGGAAAGTGTTGACGGTCATGGGCAAGAGGCAGGCAAGATAGACGGCACAGATCGCGGTGAGGCTGCCGATGCCGAACCACAGCGCGAACAACGGGATCAGCGCCGACTTTGGAAGCGAATAGGTACCACCAACAATCGGCGTGACCCAGGCGCGGAATTTGAGCGACCGCGCCATCATCAACCCGAGCCAGATGCCGCAGACGGCGCCGAGCAAGAGTCCGGTGCCGGCGCGGAACAGAGTAATAAAGATATTTCTGCCGATTTCTCCGCCGCCGAGGAGGTCGGCAAGCGCGACCGAAATCGTCGCAGGTGAGGGCAGAAACGCGGTATTGATCAATCCGGCCGAGCTTGCCGCCTGCCAAAGCATGCCGAGGAGAAGGAGCGGTGCGGTCCGGATCAATGCATCGGCAAGGGGGTCACGGCGCATTCTTGCTCTCCGCCGCGAGCGCCTGCTTGCGCACCGACAACCAGACCTGGTTGCGGACGCGATTGAAAGCGTCCGAGAGGAAGATTTCCTCGCGCGGTTTGGTGCGGTCCAGCTCGACCCTGAACTCCTCGACCAGGCGCCCGGGCCGCGCCGACATGACGCAGATGCGGTTCGACAGATAGACGGCTTCGGTGACGTCGTGGGTCACCATCAGGACAGTCTTGCGGCTCTCGAGCCACAACCGGAGCAATTCGTCCTGCATGATCTCGCGAGTCTGCGCGTCCAGCGCGCCGAATGGCTCGTCGAGCAGCAGGATCGCAGGCTCGCAAGCGAGCGTGCGGGCAATGGCGACGCGCTGCTTCATGCCGCCCGACAGCTCGCGCGGGAAACGGTCCTCGAACCCTTGCAGGCCGATCACGCCGATAAGGCGTTCGACAGTCTGGTTGCGCTGAACAGCCGGCACACCCTGCCGATCTAGGCCGTAGGCGATGTTGCCGCGTACGGTGAGCCATGGAAACAGCGCATATTCCTGAAACACCACCCCGCGCCCGGTGCCCGGCCCCGTGATTGCGCGGCCGTCGACCAGCACTTCACCTTCAGCGGGAAGAAATCCACCGACGATGTAGATCAGCGTGCTCTTGCCGCAGCCAGATGGTCCGACGATCGAAACGAATTCGCCGTCGGCGACGGCAAGATCGGTGTTGCGCAAAGCGAGTACCGCAGCGCGATCGCTCGCATAGGTTTTTGCAACCTGCCGAAGCTCGATTTTCGGCCGGATCAGGTCGCGCACGGTCTCGGCAGCAAGCTCAAATCGAGATATTTCGCCGCATCGACCTTCTCTGGGATGAGCCCTTCTGCCGCCATGGCATCGATCGGCTTCTGGATTGCAATCACCGGGACGCAGCCGTTCGGGTCGCGATAATAGTCCTTGCCGGTGGCGAAATAGCCGTCGAGCACTTCGACCGGCGACTTGGTGAGGCCAGAGACGAGCTCGAGCGCCCTCGTGCGGTTCGCCTTGTCGTAATACCAGTTGAGCCCGGTGACGTAGTCGGCAAGGAAGCCGCGCACCGCTTCCTTGTTGGCATTGAGGAAGTTGGTCGCGGCGACCTGAAAGATGACCGATGACGGCCCGAACGCATCACCCCCGGTGATCAGCGGCCGCAGATCGCCTTTGGGCGCTTCGACCGCAAGGAAGGGGATCACCAGCACGCCGCAGTCGATGCGCTTCTCGCGGATGGCAGCAGCCATGTTGGGGAAATTGATCTCGACAATCTGCACGTCCTTCTTCGGATCCATGCCGTTCTTCTTGAGCACGACTCGCAGCACAAGGTCGACCGCGGAACCGTAGGCATTGATGCCGACCTTTTTTCCCTTGAGATCGGCGATGGTCTTGATCGGCGAGTCCTCGAGCACGAAGAACGTATTGGTGGCGTTGCCGGTATGGCCGTCCTGATAGTTGTCAGAAATGATGGTCAAGCCCCCTGGCACCGCGTTTTTGGCAATCGCGGTGGCGAAGGTTGAGAACGCGAGCGTGCCGAGATCCGCCTGGCCCGCGGCGAGCAAGGTCGCGGCTTCCGGAGTGCCGCGCGTGAAGGTCATCTCAAGCTCGTAGGACTTGCCGTAGCTCTTGAGCACGTTCTGCTTCATGTAATCGAGGAAGATGATGGTCTCCATCTCGTTCGGGCCAATGCCGCCACCAGTCGCGTAGCGGATCTTCACCGGCGCTGCGGAGCCACGCGTCGTAAAAACAGATGCGGCTGCACCGGCTGTGCCGAGCTGTAGTACGTGGCGGCGTGACAGATTTGATTTGCTGGAATGCATGAGAAATCCCCTGCGGCTTTTCCACAAGCCCAAGCGGCGCAATTCTATTGCCTTTCGCGAAGACCGTCTATGACAGTTGGATTAGAGAGAGCGAATCAAAGGCGCCGCAGCTCGCGCGGCAGGTGCGTCAAGCACTCGTTGCCGTTCGGCCGAATGACGATCATGTCCTCGACCATCATGCCACCCCAACCGATCTGGTAATAGGGTGTCTCGACACACAGCACCATGCCGTCTTCGAGTGCGACGCCTTGGTTTGCCGCGCTCAACGTCGGAAATTCGTGCACGTCGATGCCGATGCCATGCCCGCAATGGCTGCGCTTGTAATTGGGCAACGCACCCTCGCGCACCCGGTCGACCGCGACCTTGAAGAGATCGCCGGCGCTCACGCCTGCGCGCGCCAGCGCGCGCTCGGCCTCTTCTCCCGCAAGCAGAGCATCGTACCGCTCCTGCTGCTCGCGCGTCGCTTCGCCGACGACGGCGGTGCGCGCCATGTCGGCCCAATAACCGTCAACGGTGCAGCCGATATCGAAGCGCACGAGATCGCCGCTCTTTAGTTTCGCTGGCATGGCATAGGCATCGGCCAGTGCGCTACGCTCACCGCAGGTTACGACCACAAATCGCGGCACGCCGCCTCCGGCGCGCATTTCACTCGCGATGGTGGTGCTCAACTCAAGCTCGGTCACCCCGGCTCGCGCCTGGGCGAATGCCTTGTGGAGGCCGCGTTCGGTAATGGCGGCGGCGCGGGCGATCTTTTCGATTTCCTCCGGAAGCTTGGTCCGCCGAGCTTGCATGATGGCGGGCCGCGCATCGAAGCTGCGCGCGCTCACCATATTTTTCAGCTCTTCGAGCTCCGAGGCATGGGCGCAATCAAGCCCGACACAATCCTGCGGTTTTACAGCTGCCGCGACGGCGGCGCGCAGCGCCTCGGAAAATGTGCCCTGCAGTTTCGGCAGCGCTGAAAGATCAAGCTTGGCTCCCTCGCTCGATTCAAAGAAGAATATGCCGTAGCGGTAAATGCAGGCGGGGTCGGGCAGCACTTCGAGCGCCGCCGCCACATCGCTTGCTCCGGTAACGAGCACTACCTTGTTGCGCGCGACGATTGCCGCCGTGCGATAGTCGCGCATGAGATCAAACAACAGGCTGCGATAGCCGCACGCATAACCGACATGAGTCGGGTCAGTGGTAATGATGATGTCGGCCGGCGCTTCGCACGCGGCGAACACTTTCTGGCGCACTTTTTCGGCGATCGCCCTCAAATCGTTTCTGACAAACATACTTTCATCTCCCGATGGCCACCCCTTGCGGGCGCGTAATGGCGAGCACGTCTTCGAGCTCGGCACGATCATGCGTGCCGTAGAGCACGATCTCGTCGAGACCGGCGTCACGATAAACTTGCAGTGCCGCACTTGCTTGCTCGGGTGTGCCGCTGGCGCAATGACGAGCGACCACGTCGTCGCTCGTCAACGCGTCGACGCGTTGCCAATTCTCGTCGTCAAAGGCCGCGGCCAGAGCAGGCTGATCCAGGCGGGTTCCGGCAAGTTCCAGATTGCGGGCGTGATGCGTCCCGCGCAGCACGTAGGCGAGCCGCCGCCGCACGCGATCGTGCGCCCGATGCGCATCCTTGTCCACTGAACAGAGGACGAGTGCTGCCTTCTTGATGGCTTTTCCGCCGCGTTCCTCGCCGCGCCGCACGATATCAAGGCACCAGCCGACAAACGCGGGAGAAGTACCGGCGCTGATGACCACGCCGTCGGCTTTTTCGCCTGCGAGCTCGAGCATTTGCGGGCCGGATGCGGCAAGCCACAGCGGCAGCGGATGTGCGCCCATGGCAAGCTGGCCGGATATGCGATACCGCCTGCCGGAAAATTTGACCGGCTCGCCGGAAAGCAGCATGCGTGCCACCTCGATAGTTTCGCGCAGCGTCTCGATTGGACGCTCGGCACTCACCCCCGCTGCTTCGAGAGTAGCCGGCGCGCCCACGCCGAAGCACAGTTGCACGCGAGCGGGGAAAAGCTCGTCGAGCGTGGCTGCCGCCGTGGCGGCGTAGACGGGGTGAACCGTGTAAGGGCTCATCGCCATCAGGACGGCGCCGAGACGGCGGCTTCCCGCTAGCGCCACCGCGGCGGAAGCGATCGGCTCGCGGTAGAAAAGGTGGGTCGCGATCCACAGATTGGCGGCGCCCGCCGCGTCCGCTGCTTCGACCAGCCCGCGCAACGAAGATGGCGGGTCGCTGCCGTCGACGCAGATCCCGATCTGTAGCGGCGGCGTCATGTGCGGCTCTCAATTTCGCTGCAGCGAGGCGATGAGGCTGTCGAGCGCCGGCCGCGCCGTGGAGGATGATGCGATGG
>CATPCO010000175.1 GCA_955652925.1 uncultured Xanthobacteraceae bacterium
ACGCCATCCTGGTCAACGAGGGCGCCAACACGCTTGACCTCGCCCGCGGCGTCATCGACATGCACCAGCCGCGCAAGCGGCTCGATGTCGGCACCTGGGGCGTGATGGGCATCGGCATGGGCTATGCGATCGCGGCGGCGGTCGAGACCGGCAAGCCCGTGCTCGCGGTGGAAGGCGACAGCGCGTTTGGATTCTCCGGCATGGAAGTGGAAACGATCTGCCGGTACAAGCTGCCCGTCTGCATCGTCGTCTTCAACAACAACGGGATCTATCGTGGAACCGACGCCAATCCCACCGGCGGTTCGGATCCGGCGACGACGGTTTTCGTCAAGGACGCGCGCTACGACAAGATCATCGAGGCATTCGGCGGGATCGGCGCGCATGTGACGACGCCGGACGAGTTAAGCCATGCCGTCAACAAGGCCATGGACTCCGGCCAGCCCACGCTCATCAACGCGGCGATCGACCCGGCGGCGGGAAGCGAGAGCGGCCGCATCGGCAACCTCAATCCGCAAAGCGTGCTTCGCAAGAAATAAATCGGCAACATCGACGAGCTTCTACAGCATGTCCCGATGAAACCGGATCGCATTCGTAGGGTGGGCAAAGGCGCGCTCTTGCGCGCCGTGCCCACGCGTGGGCACGTCGCCGGCGCAAGCGCCGGCTCCTTTGCCCACCCTACGATTCTATTTGAGTGGAATGCGCTGTAGAGGAAACAACGATGGCAAAGAGCAGGAAGTTGAGAGCGAAGACGAAAGTTAAGGCCAAATCCAAGCTGGCGGCGAGCAAGCCGGCGGCGAAGAACGCCGTCGTGAACGGCCTGCCAAAGCCTTCGACCAGGCCATGGGGCGAGGCCGGCAAGGCACTCGATGGCGTGCGCATTCTCGATTTTACGCATGTGCAGTCGGGTCCGACCTGCACCCAGCTGCTCGCCTTTATGGGCGCCGACGTCATCAAGGTCGAACGCCCGGGCGTGGGCGACATCACGCGCGGACAACTGCGTGACGTCAAAGGCGCCGACAGCCTCTATTTCACGATGCTCAACGGCAACAAGCGCTCGATCACGATCGATTCAAAGCATCCGAAGGGGAAGGAAATCCTCGAGCGGCTGATAAAGCACTGCGACGTGCTGGTGGAGAATTTTGCTCCCGGTGCGCTCGACCGCATGGGCTTGACCTGGGACTACATCCACAAAACCAATCCGCGCATGATCGTTGCTTCGGTGAAGGGCTTCGGCCCCGGGCCTTATGAAGACTGCAAGGTGTACGAGAACGTTGCCCAGTGCGCGGGCGGGGCGGCCTCGACCACCGGATTTCGCGACGGTCCGCCGCTCGTCACCGGAGCCCAGATCGGCGATTCCGGCACCGGGCTGCACCTGGCCTTAGGCATCGTGGGCGCGCTTTATCAGCGCATGCGGACCGGTCGCGGCCAGCGCGTGCTCACGGCCATGCAGGATGGCGTGCTCAATCTCGCGCGGGTGAAGCTGCGCGACCAGCAGCGCCTCAAGCACGGTCCGTTGGCCGAGTACAGCCAGCATGCCGAGGGCATCCCGTTCGGCAAGGCGGTGCCGCGCGCGGGCAATGACTCCGGCGGCGGCCAGCCCGGCTGGATCCTCAAGTGCAAGGGCTGGGAGAGCGATCCCGATGCCTACATCTATTTCATCACGCAGGCGCCGGTGTGGGGAGCGATCTGCGACCTGATCGGAAAAACGGAATGGAAGACCGATCCCGAATACGCCACCCCGGCGGCGCGGCTGCCGCGGCTACGGCACATCTTCAGCACCATCGAAGCGTGGACCATGACCAAGACCAAGTTCGAGGTCATGGACATCTGCAACGGGGTTGACATCCCCGTGGGCCCAATCCTCTCCATGAAGGAGATCGCGGAAGAGCCCTCGCTGCGCAAGACCGGCACCGTGGTTGAGGTCGATCATCCCACGCGCGGCAAGTATCTCACCGTGGGCAATCCGATAAAGATGTCGGACTCGATCACCGAAGTGAAACGCGCGCCCTTGCTGGGCGAGCACACCGATGAGATTCTCAAGGTATTAAGATACCGCAACGAGGAGATCGCCGAGATCAAGGCATCCGGCGCGATCACCGCACCTGACAAAGGCGCACGTGCCGAGGCCGCGTAGGCCATCCTGTAACCGCCTGTAACAACAGGTGCCGGAGAGGAATCGCAATGCGTATTGTGGTGCATGGCCAGCAGGCGTTCGGCAAGGCGGTGCTTGAGGCGCTGCTCAAGCGCGGCGAGGATGTGATCGCAGTCTACGCCGCGCCGGAAAAACCCGGAGCGAGGCCCGATCCGCTCAAGGAGGCGGCACAGGCTGCAAAGCTTCCGGTCTATCAACCCGCATCCTATCGCAAGCCGGAAGTGTGGGAGGAGTTTCGCGCGCTCAAGCCGGACCTTCAGGTCATGGCTTTCGTGACGCTGCTCGTGCCGGAAGAATTTCTCAACATCCCCACCAAAGGCACGATCCAGTATCACCCTTCGCTGTTGCCGAAATACCGCGGTCCGAGCGCGATCAACTGGCCGATCATCGCGGGCGAGACGGAAACCGGGCTTTCGATCTTCTGGCCCGACAATGGGCTCGATACCGGCGATGTCCTGCTGCAGAAGAAAACCCACATCGCGCCGAACGATTCGCTGGGCACCCTCTATTTCGAGCGCCTGTTTCCGATGGGCGTGGAGGCCATGCTGGAGGCGGTCGATCTCGTCAAAGCGGGTAAGGCGCCGCGCATCAAACAAGACCAATCCAAGGCCACGTATGAAGGCCGCTGCGGTCCCGACAATGCGCGCATCGACTGGGGCAAGCCGTGGCAGCAGATCGATCGCCTCATTCGCGGCTGTAATCCCGCGCCTGGCGCGTGGACCACGCTCGACGGCAAGACGCTGAAGATATTTGAAGCCAAGCCGTTGCCGGCCAAAGATCCGAAGGGGATCGGCGGGAAGATGGGCGAGATCGTCGAAGTCGCAGGCGACGCCTTCACCGTGGTGTGCGCCGATGGACGCGTGCAAGTCCTGCGCGTGCAACCGGTTGACGGCGCCAAAATCGCGGCCGGCGAATTCGCGGGCAATGCAAAGCTCACCCCTGGCAAGAGGTTCTCATGACTCCAGTGTCAGCCACTGCAGCCAAGACGCCGAGCATGGCGTCCCAACACCTCCATCCGAAATCGGACATCGAGATCGCACAGGCCGCCAAGATGCGGCCGATCATGGACATCGCGCGCGAAAGGCTCGGGATCGCACCGGAGCATCTCGAACCCTATGGCCACTACAAGGCCAAGGTTTCCATGGACTTCATCAAGTCGCTCAAGAACAGACCCAACGGCAAGCTCATCCTGGTCACCGCGATCACGCCCACGCCCGCGGGCGAAGGCAAGACCACAACCACAGTCGGCCTCACCGACGCGCTCAATCAGATCGGCAAGAAGGCCATGCTGTGCCTGCGAGAGCCGTCCCTTGGACCCTCGTTCGGAATGAAGGGCGGCGCGGCGGGAGGAGGGTATGCGCAGGTGGTGCCGATGGAAGACATCAACCTGCATTTCACCGGCGACTTCCACGCCGTCACCTCCGCGCACAACCTCCTCGCAGCGATGATCGACAACCACATCTACTGGGGCAACGACCTCGGAATCGACAGCCGCCGGGTGGCATGGCGGCGCGTCATGGACATGAACGACCGTGCGCTGCGCGAGATCGTCTGCTCACTCGGCGGGGTCGCGAACGGTTTCCCGCGCGAAGCTGGGTTCGATATCACCGTCGCGTCGGAGATCATGGCGATCTTCTGCCTCGCCAAGGACCTGCCAGATCTCAAGCAGCGCATCGGCAACATCATCGTCGCATATACGCGCGATCGCAAACCCGTGCGCGCGCGCGATCTCAATGCCCACGGCGCGATGACCGTGCTGCTCACGGAGGCGCTCTCGCCCAATCTGGTGCATACGCTCGAAGGCACGCCGGCGTTTATTCATGGCGGGCCGTTCGCCAACATCGCCCACGGCTGCAATTCGGTGCTCGCGACGACGACCGCGCTCAAGCTCGCCGACTATGTGGTAACGGAAGCAGGCTTCGGCGCCGATCTGGGCGGCGAGAAATTCCTCGACATCAAGTGCCGCAAGACCGGCTTGTCTCCGGACTGCGCGGTGCTAGTTGCCACCATTCGCGCCTTGAAAATGCATGGCGGGGTAAAAAAAGAAGACCTCAAGATTGAAAACTTGAAGGCGCTGGAAGCGGGCATGGCGAATTTGGCGCGGCATGTGGAGAACGTGCAGAAATTCGGGATCGTGCCGGTGATCTCCATCAACCGGTTCAGCGCCGACACCGATGCCGAGATGGAGCTGGTCGAGGAGCACGCGAAAAAGCTCGGTGTCGATGCCCTGATGGCCGATCATTGGGCCGAAGGCGGCAAAGGCGCGGTCGACGTCGCGCGCGCGGTGGTGAAGATTGCCGAGGGCGGCAAGAGCAAGCTCAAGCTCCTTTACCCCGATGAGATGCCGCTCATGGACAAGATCCGCACTATCGCCAGGGAAATTTACCGGGCAAAGGACATCGCGGCGGACAAGCCCGTGCGCGATCAACTCGCTCAGTTCGAGCAGATGGGTTACGGCAAGCTGCCGGTCTGCATCGCCAAAACGCAGTACAGTTTCTCCACCAATCCCGACATCAAGGGCGCGCCGGTCGACCACGTGATCCCGGTGCGCGAAGTGCGGCTTTCCGCGGGCGCGGAGTTCGTGGTCGCCATCTGCGGAGAGATCATGACCATGCCGGGGCTGCCGAAGGTGCCGGCCGCCAACTCCATTGATGTGGGCGAGGACGGGCGCATCGTCGGATTGTTCTGATGTGCGACTTTCGAGCGAAGCAGCCCGTAGGGTGGGCAAAGGCGCGCCCCTTCGGTATCTCCGCGTGTGAGAAAATCTTGCGCGCCGTGCCTACGCGTCTTGCAGCCGGGTGTGGTTTTGGGGATCTCCGCCCACGCATGTTTCCGTGCGTTACCGCGGCACGCGTGGGCACGGCGCGCGCATTCAAGCCTATGCAGCTTCGCGAGCTTGTCGTGCGCGCGCCTTTGCCCACCCTACAGTTCTACGGGTTTGTGGCATGACGTTGGTCGAGAACAAACCTGCAAGCGGGCGCCGCCGGCCGCCGCGCACACCGAAGGGCCGGCAAGTCGAGCCCAAGGCGCTGGAAGAGGTGCGTGCTCTCCTCGGCGAGCGAGAGCGGCGGCGCGATCTCCTCATCGAGCATCTGCATCTGATTCAAGACAAGTACGGGCATCTCGCGGCCGCGCATCTTGCCGCACTCGCGCAAGAGATGAAGCTGGCGCTGACCGAGGTTTACGAGGTCGCGACCTTCTACGCTCATTTCGATGTGGTGAAAGAGGGCGAGCAGCCCCCTCCTCCCGTCACCATCCGGGTCTGCGACTCGCTTTCCTGCGCGATGGCGGGTGCCGAGCATCTCCTGCGCGAGCTTCCGAACCGGTTCGGGAGCGACGTGCGCGTCATCCGCGCACCTTGCATGGGGGCCTGCGATCGCGCCCCGGTCTGCGCTATCGGTCATTCCCAGGTGATGCATGCAAACGTCGAGAGCGTGACGGCAGCGGTATCCCATCGGGCGCACGCGCAGGCTTATGCGACCCCGATGCCGTTTGATGGCTACGTGGGCACCGGCGGCTACGGGCTGCTGCGGGCGTGCCAGTCGGGAGCGCGCACGCGCGATGAAATCATCAAGATCGTAAGCGACGCGGGGCTGCGCGGGCTCGGTGGCGCGGGCTTTCCCACCGGGCGCAAATGGTCGATCGTGCGGTCCGAACCCGCGCCGCGACTCGTGGCGGTCAATGCCGACGAAGGCGAGCCCGGCACATTCAAGGACCGCCATTACCTCGAGCGCGATCCCCACCGCTTCATCGAAGGCATGCTGATCGCCGCCTGGGTGATCGAGGCGCGCGACATCTATCTCTACGTGCGCGACGAATATAGCGAAGTGCGCCTCATGCTCGAGGGGGAGATCGCGCGGGTGGTGGAGGCGGGCCTGTCCAGCGGCACGCGCGTTCATCTGCGGCGAGGTGCCGGCGCCTATATCTGCGGCGAAGAATCCGCGATGATCGAATCGATCGAAGGCAAGCGCGGTCTGCCGCGGCATCGTCCGCCTTATGTGGCCCAGGTCGGGCTGTTCGGCCGCCCAACGCTCGAGCAGAATGTCGAGACGCTTTATTGGGTACGTGACATCGTCGAAAAGGGTGCCGCGTGGTTCACGTCCCACGGCCGGCACGAGCGCAAGGGGCTGCGCAGCTTCTCGGTTTCAGGCCGCGTGAACAAGCCCGGCGTCGTGCTGGCGCCCGCCGGGGTGACCGCGCGCGAGTTGGTCGAAGAATATTGCGGCGGCATGATCGAGGGTCATCGCTTTAAGGGCTATCTGCCCGGGGGCGCCTCCGGCGGAATCCTGCCCGCTTCCATGGCCGATCTCCCGCTCGATTTCGGCACCCTGGAACCGCATGGCTGCTTCGTCGGGTCGCATGCGGTGGTAATTCTCTCGGACAAGGACGACATGAAAGCGGTGGCGCTCAACCTCATGCGCTTCTTCGAGGATGAGAGCTGCGGCCAATGCACGCCCTGTCGGGTCGGCACGGAGAAAGCGGTAAAGCTCATGGCGAACGGACCCTGGGATGAACCCTTGCTCAACGAGCTTTCGGCAGCAATGCGCGATGCCTCCATCTGCGGGCTCGGCCAGGCAGCGCCCAATCCGCTCGCAAGCGTGCTGCGCTATTTCCGTGAAGACCTCGCCAAACCGCTCGGGAGCTGGTGATGACGGAGCTCATTCGATTCACCCTCGACGGCCGCGCGGTCGAAGCGCCGGAAGGCGAGACGATCTTTCGGACGGCGCGCCGGTACGGCATCAAGCTGCCGCACCTGTGCTATTCGCCCAAGCCCGGCTACCGCCCGGACGGCAATTGCCGCGTCTGCATGGTCGAGATCGAGGGCGAGCGCGTATTGGCGGCGAGCTGCATCCGCACGCCCACGCCGGGAATGAAGATCAACACGGACACCGAGCGCGCCAAGACCGCGCGTAAAATGGTGGTCGAGCTCCTCCTGACCGACCAGCCGCCGAAGGAGATCGCCCATGATCCGCAGTCGGAATTCTGGAAGACCGCCCATCGCCAACAGGTGACCATAAGCAGGTTTCCGCGCCGGTCGCCTGTAATGCCGGATCGCAGCCATCCCGCGATGGCGGTCAATCTCGACGCCTGCATTCATTGCAATCTGTGTGTTCGCGCTTGCCGCGAGGTGCAAGTCAACGACGTGATCGGAATGGCCGGGCGCGGCTACAGCGAGAAGATCGTGTTCGACTTCGATGATCCGATGGGCGCCTCGACCTGCGTCGCCTGCGGGGAATGCGTGCAAGCCTGCCCGACCGGCGCGCTGATGCCCGCGACGTTGCTGGAT
>CATPCO010000176.1 GCA_955652925.1 uncultured Xanthobacteraceae bacterium
ATACCCCGTGACCAATGCCGAGTTTCGGAAATTCGTCGCCGCAACGGGGTACGTCACATCTTGCGAGCGCGCACCCGATCCGGAGATGTACCCGGTCGCCGATCCCTCGCTCCTGGTGCCCGGCTCGGCAGTCTTTCGAAAACCGCGCGGTCCCGTGAATCTGCACGATGCTCGCGCATGGTGGGAATACGTGCCCGGCGCTGATTGGCAACATCCCGAGGGGACGGATAGCAGTGTCGATGGCCGCGACGACCATCCAGTGGTTCACGTAGCCTACGAGGATGCCTGCGCTTACGCGGCTTGGGCTGGCAAAGACATGCCGAGTGAACACGAATGGGAATTCGCGGCCCGCGGCGGCCTCGACGCCGCGACATACGCCTGGGGCGACAAATTTGCTCCGGAGGGCCGTGCCATGGCGAACACCTGGCAGGGGCGGTTTCCCTGGGAGAACCTCAAGCTCGATGGATACGAGGGCACCTCACCAGTCGACGCCTTTCCCGCCAACGGCTACGGACTCCACGACATGATCGGTAACGTATGGGAATGGACCGCGAGCCCGTTCATGCCGCCCGGCGCAGAAAAAGTGAAAACGTCCTGCTGCGCGGCCAGCGAGCCGGGGAGCCATATCGAGCGCCGCGTGGTGAAGGGCGGCTCGCATCTGTGCGCGCCCAACTATTGCCTGCGCTACCGGCCAGCGGCGCGCCAAGGCGAGGCGATCGACACTTCGACCTGCCACATTGGTTTTCGCTGCGTCGTGCGCGTGGCACGTTCACATTGCTCAAACGACGCGTTACGCTAACGGTTCAGACGACCGGCGCGGCAAGACGGCCGCCGGACGAAGCTTGGCTCTCTCCCAATAAGCGGGCGATGTCGGCCAGGCGTTCGTCGGCCCAAGCAGGGCTGAGCAACGTTACGCCCATCGGAACGCCACATTCGAGTACGCCGTTTGGAATGGCGACGGCGCAGAGGTCGAGAAGATTGGCGAAATAGGAATAGTATCCGAGCTGATTGTTCAGGCGGATCGGATCGGCATTCATCGCCTCTAGGGTGAACGGCCGCGGCGCAGTCGGCACCATAAGCGTCTCGATCGATGCGAACTGCCAATCGGCGGCACGCCGAAGAGCAGCAAGACGATGCATCCCTGCGAATACGGTGGTCCCAGTGTACTGGCTGCCGGTCCGCAACACCGTCCGGGTGACGTTGAGAAGCGCATCTTCGAGACCATTGATAAGGGGTTCAACCGCCGCGCGGCGCTCCGCGATCCAGGGGCCGTCGAACAGCATCCGGCCGGCTTCCTTGAAAGGCGTGAAATCGACCTCGACCGCGGTACCGCCGAGCCGAGCCAGCCGCTCGCAGGCGGCCTTGTAGAGCGCGGCGCATTCGGACAAGCCGAACCACTCCTGATCCTTCGGCGCGATCACACCAAAGCGCAATGAATTCGACAGTCGCCCTGCGACCGCATCGAGGGGACCTGGACGCTTGCGTGAAAACGGATCTTCGGCGTCGAATCCTTCTATGAGCGCAAGAACCCGCATGCCGTCATCGATCGTCAATGCGAAGATCGAAACGCAGTCGAGGGTGGGGCAATTCGGTACCAGACCGCGCGTCGAGACGCGTCCAACCGTGGGCTTGATGCCGACGATGCCGTTGAAACCGGCCGGGATGCGACCCGATCCGCCGGTATCCGTTCCGAGCGTGAAGGAGACGTGGCCGGCGGCGACCGTCACCGCCGAGCCCGAGCTCGATCCACCCGAGATATAGAGCACATTCCCAATGGAGCTGCACGCGCCATAGGGTGAGCGCGCCCCCGAAAGGCCCGTCGCGAGCTGGTCGAGGTTGGTCTTGCCGAGGCAGATCGCTCCGGCGTTCAGGAGCACCTCGACGCTTCGCGCCGAGCGCGTCGGAAAGCGCTCGAGCGCCGGACACGCCGCCGTGGTTGGCATCCCCGCCACATCGATGTTGTCCTTGACGCCAAACGGAATGCCGTAAAGCGCAAAGCTCTCTCCCGCCGCCTGCCGCGCCTCGACCTCGGCACACGCACGCAGAGCCTCCTCGCGCGCTCGGAGAAAGATCCAGCCGGGCCGGACAGCGTTACCGATGCGATCGTAGATCGCGGCGATCACATCGCGCGGGCACGCCCGGCCCGATGCATAAAGTCGATCGAGTGTTGTCAGCGAAAGATCGCTGAAATCAGGTGATCCCTCCACGTTCTGTTCAGGCATGACCATGATGGAGAGTGGGTCATGAGCTCAATGTCAACGGGCGATAGGCCCGCAGATTGAGCTTGTGGCAATTAATTGCCTCACGGCGGCGCATTGCTTGGAAAATAAACAAGGAGCTCACGCGGCGGGGCGCGATGGCACGCCATTTGCGAGTCGGTGCGTATTCGCGAATGGACGTTACCGTGCGTGTGGGCATTCGCTGCTTCGAGCATATTCGGCGCGAGAGCACGAGCGCCTTTGCACAACCGCAGTTGGCGTGAGGTCCGAAAAATTCACCTCTGATCAGGAGAGCAAGAGTTATGCGAGCGGCTTTGTCACACGAGATGAGAAGATGGGCGCTGCTCATCCTGGCAGGAGCGTGTGCACTTGCTAGCACGATCGCTGCGCAAGCCGGCGAAAGGATTCATCTGGCGCAGAATCAGTCGCCTATTTCGGGGGTATCGATTGTTGCGCTCCGCAACGGCTTCTTTGCCAAGAACGGTCTTGATGTCGAGGTGAGCAATTTCACGACCGGCAAGCAATGCCTTGACACGGTGATGGGCGGCGCTGCCGATATCGCAACCACCGCCGAAGCGCCGACAACGGCGGCGGCCATGGCGGGACAGAAGATCGCGTTCCTCGCGCGCACCGAATATTCCTACATCAAGACGCTCACGGCGGCCGCGGCCGGCATCGGCAAATTCGGTGACCTCAAGGGAAAGCGGGTTGCCTACACCGCCGGCACCGGCGGCGAAGTCTACACCATGCAGCTGCTCAGGGCCGCGAATCTCGGCAAGGACGACGTGATCTTCGTCAACCTGCGTCCGCAGGACATGGTGGCAGCGCTCTCCAGCGGCAGCATCGACGCTTACAACACCTGGGAGCCGCACATTACTAACGGCCTCAAAGCCCTGGGTAACAAGGCCAAGCTGCTCGATACCAAAGGCATCTACGCGGAAACGTTCAACATCGTGGTGATGCAGGATTATCTGCAGAGGAAGCCGGAGGTCGTTACAGGCTTCCTGAAAGCCCTGGTTGAGGCGGAAGCCTGGATAAAGGCCAATCGCGATGGAGCGATCAAGCTGGTCGCAGAATTTGCGAATATGCCGGTCGGAGATCTCACTCCGCTATGGAATGAATTCATTTTTCAGGTCGCGCTCGACGACAAGACGCTCGATGTGCTCAACGCCCACGCAAATTGGCGGCTCGCAACCGGCAATCACCCGCCCGGCGCTGTCATGCCGGACTGGCGCACGGTGATCTTCACGGCGCCGCTGCGGAGCGTCGCTCCCGAGAAAGTGACGCTGTCATTTTGACGTAGTGATTGCGATCAGGCGATGAACGCCGGGCAGCGCTCAGGAACCAGGTGGATCGAGCGCCTCGCGCTGTGGGTCTCAATCCCGTTGTTTCTGGGAGTGTGGCAGATCGCCTCCACCTCCGGCTTCGTCAACGAGCTCCTGTTTCCCCCGCCGACGAAGGTCGCGGTGGCGCTCTGGGGCGAGCTGATGAACGGGACACTGCTCATGGATCTTGGCATGAGCGTCATGCGCGTGGTGATCGGGTTTGCCAGCGGGGCAGCGGTTGCGATCGTGGTCGGCCTGCTCACCGGGCGATATCAGGTGATTTCGAATCTGCTTGCGCCGATCTTTCAGCTGCTGCGGCCCATTCCGCCGATTGCGTTCGTGCCCATTGTCATTCTCTGGTTCGGTCTGTCGGAATGGGGCAAGTGGTTTCTTGTGTTCTGGGGCGTGTTCTTCACCGTCTGGGTTGCGACGCATCTTGGCGTGCAGCGCGCCGATCCCGCGCTCATCCGCGCGGCACGATCGCTGGGGACACCCGACCGGCTGCTCATCCGCGATGTGATTCTGCCCTCGGCATTGCCGACCATTTTCGTCGGTCTTCGCACCGCAGTGAGCATCTCGTTCTACACGCTGGTCGCCGCCGAGCTTGCCGGCGCCTTCGCCGGCCTCGCCTATCGCATTGATCTCGCGCACCAGAACATGCAGACCGGCCAGATGCTCGGCGGCCTCGTCATGCTCGGCATCGTGTCCGCGATCGCCGACCGGGGATTTGCAGCGCTCTCGCACCGGTTTGTGTGGTGGAGCTGATCGATGGGCCGACTACGGCCGATCCGCGACCAGGTTCAAGCTCCACATCTGCCGCAGGCAGCGCGCGGGCACGTCCAAGTCGATGATCTGGTCATTGCATTCGGTCAGGACAAGACGCGCACTCTGGCGGTCGATCACATCAGCATCGATGTCGCACCGGGCCAATTCCTCTGCCTGCTCGGCCCCTCGGGTTGCGGCAAATCGACGGTGCTCAACACCATCGCCGGATTCCTCACGCCGCATAGCGGCAAAGTAAGCGTCGATGGCGTCGAGGTACGCAAACCCGGAGCCGACCGCGGCGTTGTATTCCAGCAGCCCACTCTGTTTCCCTGGAAAACCGTCCTTGAAAATATCGCTTACGGACCGCGTGTTGCGGGCCGTCGCCGCGAGGAAGCGGAGCGCACGGCGCGCCACTTTATGCGCATGGTCGGCCTCAATGCATTCGCCGGCTATTACCCGCAAGCCTTGTCCGGAGGAATGCAGCAGCGCGTCGGCATCGCGCGCGCGCTCGCCAATTCCCCCAATGTCCTGTTGATGGACGAGCCGTTCGGCTCGCTCGACGCGCAAACGCGCACCATGATGCAGGAAGCGCTGCTCGGGATCTGGGAGGAGCTTCGCACAACCGTGCTGTTCGTGACCCACGATATCGAAGAGGCGATCTTCCTCGCCGATCGCGTCGCAATCATGAGCGCCGGTCCGGGTCGGATTATTGACGAAATCAAGGTGACGTTGCCGCGCCCCCGCCATTCCGATGTCGTGTACGCGCCCGAGTTCGTTCGGCTCAAGCGTCACTGCGCGGGACTTATCCGAACGGAGAGCCTGCGCGCATTTCAGCAGCAGAACGCTGCCGTAAAACCATCGTAGATGGATAACGAGTCGGCGGCAGGCTTATACCTTACGCGCCGTTACTATCCGCTTGCGCATCGACGCCAGCAAAAAGCTGGAGGCGCGCAAGCTTGAACAGGTTGATCGGCAACAGAATGGAGTGAAGAACGAATACCGGGTAGAGGTGCGCCATCATGCCGTAAGCCCCGAAGAGCAGGTTGCTTACGACTGCAAGGATGCGCAGCGGCACGAGCGTGGTCATGCAAAAGCTGCCGAGCACGGCAAGCGCGGCCGCGTATCCCACCATATCGACCCACGGCATTACGCTGCTCCTTCGTTACACGGCGAGCCGCAAGAGCAATCCCCGCTTCGGTTAGCGGGAGCGGTTTTCACCTGCCACCGAAGCAGAGGAGAAGCCATGGTCAGCGGGGTTCTTGGCAATGTCGCTTCTGTCGCGGCTCGGATTTGCGACCATCACCAGCAGAAGCACGAACAGGATTGCGCCATAGGCAATGCCCAAGCGCCATTTCCATTTGCTGATGATGAGACGATCCTCGGGCGTCAGTCGGTACGGGTATGATCCGCGATTCATAAAGGCCTCCATCGGTAGCCTCACCGAGTAGATAGCCCCTGAGCGAATCTCCCGAGTGTGACGAAGCTCACACTCCTAACGCATCATTTTTTCTGCACGCCGGCGCACGCAGGGGTAGCCACAGATTGCGACATGATGGTGAAGAACGTACGACAAGAACTGCTGAATATGTGGACAGGGTTAGGGCAAAAGTTGAGCATCGCGTCGATTCCTCCAGCAGCCGAATTTGCACGCGCGCGTCAAATCTGGCTCAATGCAGCAACCCTTGGATCGCGCACTACAGAAACATCCCTCTGAATGATCGGCACCGAGACTCGCGGCGTCATTCTCATCAAGAATGGCCGCGTCTACGACCACGACGGCGACGTGGACATGCCGCCCGTCGCCGATATCTTGATCGTGGACGGCATCATCAGAGCGGTCCGTCCGGGGATGGCCGCCGAGCTCGAACAGGGCCAGGCGATCCCGGAGCTTGGCAGCCGCGCGATCGAAAAAACCATCGACGCCACCGAGAAACTGGTGATGCCCGGCTTCGTCAACGCGCATTACCACTCCCACGACGTTCTGCTTAAA
>CATPCO010000177.1 GCA_955652925.1 uncultured Xanthobacteraceae bacterium
ATAATAAGCCGCAACGAGATCTTCGGCGAACGGCAGACGCGCCGCCACACGCTTTGCCTTCGGCCAGAACTGCGCGCGCACGCGCTGCTCGTCCCTCGGCGTGTCGCCGGCGCAAGCGCCGCTTCCCCATGTCGCTGCAAAGGACATCCTGTCCTCCTCGTTCCTGCGGCATTAGATGGGCAGCCAGCGAAGGCGCGCAAGAACCGACGTCGTCATTCCGGGTCGGCGCGAAGTGCCGAACCCGGAATCCATAACCGCGGCTCCTGGGGTGGTCCCGGGTTCGCGGCTTTCAGCCGCGCCCCGGGATGACGCCGCGTATTTCTCGACTTTGGAACGTTTGCCTATTGCGCGAGCCGATCCATCTCTTGCGCGAGCTTGATGTCGCGCTCGGTAAGCCCACCGGCATCATGGGTTGCAAGCGTGACCTCAACCCGGTTGTACACATTGAACCATTCCGGGTGATGGTCGAGCTTTTCGGCGATGAGGGCGGCTCGCGCCATGAAGCCGAAAGCTTCGTTGAAATCCTTGAAGCTGAATTTCTTGCTGATGGCGTCCCGCCCGTTGACCTCGCTCCAGCCTTTGAGTTTTGCCAGCGCGGCGCTGCGCGCACTGCCGGTCAATTTTTCCGCCATGATCGGACCTCGACTTTTCCCTGTGGCACTCACCCATTATGCCGATTGCCGCAGCGGCTCTCCCCCAATGGTCGCTTTCCCCGTGTCATGATGCAAGACCTTCGCACGCCGTTCATTGCGGGACGCAACCTGATGCCTATATTGCTTACTCATGCGGGCCCGTAGCGGCCCGCGATTGGTTTTCCATGGACCTGCGCAACGTCGCCATTATCGCTCACGTCGACCACGGCAAGACCACCCTGGTCGACCGCCTGCTGCAGCAGTCGGGCGCCTTCCGCGAGCATCAGCGGATGGTCGAGCGCGCGCTTGATTCGAACGATCTCGAGCGTGAGCGCGGCATCACCATTCTCGCCAAGGTCACTTCGATTGATTGGAAGACGACGCGCATCAATATTGTCGATACGCCCGGTCACGCCGATTTCGGCGGGGAAGTGGAACGTATCCTCAACATGGTGGACGGCGCGCTGGTGCTGGTCGATGCCGCCGAAGGCCCGCTACCCCAGACCAAGTTCGTTCTATCCAAGGCACTCAAGGTCGGGCTGCGGCCGATTGTCGTCATCAACAAGGTGGACCGCGCGGACGCGCGGCCGACCGCGGTCGTCAACGAGATCTTCGATCTGTTTGCCGCGCTTGATGCAACCGAGCAGCAGCTCGATTTTCCGATCCTGTATGGCTCCGCCAAGCAGGGTTGGATGGCGGCTTCGGCCGAGCGCCCGAAAGATGGGGGCATGGCCGCACTGTTCGATCTCATGATCCGGCACGTCGCGCCGCCCAGGATCGAGCAGGGAGAGTTCCGGATGCTCGGAACCATTCTCGAGGCAAACCCCTACCTCGGCCGCGTCGTCACCGGACGTATCACTTCCGGCAGCGTTCGCCCTAATCAGATCGTCAAGGTGATCGATCGGGACGGTAAGCTCATCGAGCCCGGCCGGGTGACAAAGGTGCTTGCCTTTCGTGGTCTGGAACGCACCGGTGTCGAAGAGGCTTGCGCCGGCGACATTGTCGCCCTTGCCGGGCTGCCGCAGGCGACGGTCTCCAACACGATTTGCGTGCCGGAGATCATGCAACCGCTTCCCGCCCAGCCCATGGATCCGCCAACGCTTGCCATGACCTTCCGGATCAACGATTCGCCGCTTGCGGGCACCGAGGGCGACAAGGTGCAGAGCCGGGTCATTCGGGAGCGGCTCCTGCGCGAGGCGGAAGGAAACGTGGCGCTGCGGATTTCGGAATCGGGCGAGAAGGATGCCATGGAAGTCGCGGGACGGGGCGAGCTCCAGCTCGGCATTCTCATTGAGACCATGCGGCGGGAAGGATTCGAGCTGTCGGTATCGCGGCCGAAAGTCCTGCTCAAGCGCGACACCGACGGCGGCCTGCTGGAGCCCATCGAGGAGGTCGTCGTTGACGTCGATGAGCAGCACACCGGCGTAGTCGTGCAAAAGCTTTCCGAGCGCAAAGCCGAGATGATCGAAATGCGGCCGTCGGGGGGAGGGCGCGCGCGGCTGGTGTTTCATGCTCCCACCCGCGGCCTGATCGGATATCAGGGCGAGCTTTTGACCGACACGCGCGGGACGGCAGTCATGAACCGGCTGTTTCACGGCTACGAGCGTCATCGCGGTGAAATCGCCGGCCGCCGCAATGGCGTCCTCCTCTCGAACGATGACGGCGAGGCAGTCGCCTATGCGCTTTGGAATCTGGAGGACCGCGGGCCGATGATGATCGAGCCGGGCTGCAAGGTCTATCGCGGCATGATCATCGGCGAGCACACCCGCGGCAACGACCTTGAAGTCAACGTGCTCAAGGGCAAGAAGCTCACCAACATCCGGACGCACGCCAAGGACGAGGCTGTCCGGCTCATCCCGCCCATCGCGATGACGCTCGAGCGGGCGATGGCCTATATTGCCGATGACGAGCTGGTCGAAGTGACCCCGAAGGCGATCCGATTGCGCAAGAGGCTGCTCGATCCGAATGACCGCAGAAAGCAAGAGCGGCGCAAGGAAATGCAAGGCGCCTCGTAGACAACCTGTCCGGCACAGCGTTATGTCGGCTCATGGCACTTCTCGGCCGGAGGTTGCGTTACACCAAGTGGGTAATCGAGTGAAGGCAACCTCGGCACCTTGGCTATAGCGAATGCCTCAAAAGGAGAATGTGATACGATGACCAAACTGCTGGAAAAGGCAATTGCGAAGGCGCGGGAGCTTCCTGCCGAAGACCAGGATGCCGTTGCGGTTGCCATGCTATCGATGGCCGAGGAGACTCCCGTCGTGGCCCTCGATGAGGAGACCCGCTCCGCCATCCGCGAAGGACTTGAGCAAGCGCGCAGGGGCGAGTTCGTGCCGGACGCGGAAATTGAAGCCCTCTGGAAGCGGCATGGCCTGTGAGAGTGCGCTATACGCCGCGTGCGCGTAGCGATCTTGAAGCCATTCTCCAATACATCGATCAGCGGAGCCCGCTCGGGGCGCGAAAGGTCAAACGTGCCATTCAGAAGACGATTGAACTTGTCGGGGAATTCCCGGAAGCTGGGCGGCGGTCCGGTGAGCAAGCAACGCGAGTGCTACCGGCGGGCCGCTATCCATACCTGATCTACTGGACGGTTGAAGGTGGCGAGGCGTGGATTCTGCACATCCGTCACGCACGTCGCCGCCCCTGGCAGGGTACCGGCTAAGGGACCTCTCTCGCGCGAATCAAACTTGCAGGCGGCGGCTTCCCTGCAGTGACCAGAATGCATCAGGATCACGCATGCGGGTGCCGAGGAGTGCCCTGGGGAAGCCGTGACATTGCGGCGCAGAATTTCCGCGCGAGGCGTGTCGCTGCTGCAACATTTGACGAGCGTGTGAAGTTGTGCCGATTTTTCGCGGGTTTCTTGTGGGTCGCAAACGCGCGGCAGGAGCAAAATCTACGTTGCGAAGCCGAGCCGTTAACCTCTGGTTAAACATACCTCTTGAAGGCGAGCCGCATGCTTGCTTCAATCGTTTCATGAGCACGATCCTGATAGAGGCCCGCCGCGCGAAGCCGTCCGATGCAAGGGCGATCGCCGCGACGCATGATGAGGCCTGGAGAGGCGCCTACCAGGGGATCATCCCGGGACCGGAGCTCGACAAGCTCATCAACCGGCGCGGCCCGCAATGGTGGGACAGCGCCATTCGCAAAGGCAGCCGGATCGCCGTGCTGGCTTTCGGAGAGTGCGTCGCGGGCTATGCAAATTATGGCCGCAACCGCGCGCGCAGCCTCTATTACGACGGTGAAATCTACGAGCTCTATCTACGACCGGAGTTTCAGGGGCTTGGGTTCGGCCGCAAGCTGTTCACCGCGGCTCGGCGCGACCTGGCGCAGAGCGGACTGCAAAGCCTGGTGGTCTGGGCACTCTCGGACAATGAGCCGGCGGTAGGCTTCTATCGCGCGCTTGCCGGCAAGGCCGTGGCGCGATCCTCCGAGCGTTTCGGCACGCGCGTTCTGGACAAAGTCGCATTCGGCTGGAATAGCTGATTGCTCTTCGTCATTGCCGGGTGACGGTGGAGAGCGTCACTCTCTGTCAACTCCCGCCTGACGCATCAGCACGGGCTCCGCCAGCCCGCCCCGCGCACAGGCTGCGCGCAACGTGTTTGCGAGCAGACATGCAATCGTCATCGGCCCGACGCCTCCGGGGACGGGCGTGATAGCGCCCGCGACTTTGCACGCCTCTGCAAAAGCGACGTCACCGACAATCCTTGCTTTGCCGTTCGCGTCCATCACCCGATTGATGCCGACATCGATCACCGTGGCGCCCGGCTTGATCCAATCGCGACGGACCATTTCGGCGCGGCCCACGGCCGCGAAGAGAAGGTCGGCGCGCCGCGCGATGACGGGCAGATCGCGCGTCTTCGTATGCGCAACCGTCACGGTCGCGTTCTGCGCGAGCAGGTGCTGCGCCAGCGGCTTGCCGACGATGTTCGAACGCCCGATGACGACAGCTTCGAGTCCTTCC
>CATPCO010000178.1 GCA_955652925.1 uncultured Xanthobacteraceae bacterium
CCAATGAGCATGACGACGCAAGCTTCTCCTTCGGGCATTCTGCGTCGTCATGCTCATTGGCTGGGAGGGAAAATGCGCGCCGCCGCAATTGTCTTGGGGTTGATTTTCGCAGCAATCGCAGTCGTCTACTGGGTCGTGCCCGCAAGCTCGCACTGCCTGCGTTTTTTCCCGGGTTTGAAGCAGGTTCGCCCCGCGTGCACGTGAAGCACGCCATCGCGTCTGCCGTGGTGGCGGTCGTGCTCTTTGCGATCGGCTGGTACGCGGGCCGATCACGCGCCTGAGCAAAACGGAGCCCCCACGTGCCCGCACCTGGATCAAAGGCGCCCGATTTCAAGCTGCCAGCGGTGGACGGGAAAACCTATTCGTTCGCCGACGTGCGCGGGCGCAACGGCACCGTCGTTGCCTTCATCTGCAACCATTGCCCCTATGTGCGGGCAATCATCGGCCGGATGGTGGCGGAGGCCGAGGCCTTGCGGGCGCTCGGCATCGGAATGATCGCCATCATGCCGAACGACACCGCATCCTACCGCGAGGACTCCTTCGATAACATGCAGGCATTTGCGGCAAGGCACAGCTTCGGCTTCCCTTACGTGATCGACGAGACCCAAGACGTGGCGAAAGCCTATGGTGCACAATGCACGCCTGACTTCTTCGGGTTCAACGCACAGGACGAGCTGCAATATCGCGGCAGGCTCGATGCGTCGCGCACAACGCTCGTCCCCAATGCGCGGCGTGAGTTGTTCGAGGCCATGCGGCAGGTCGCCGAGAGCGGCCATGGGCCGGCAGAGCAGATATCCTCGATGGGCTGCTCCATCAAATGGAGGGATTGAGACTCACACGTGGCACTTGTTGACGTGCGGGCTCGGTCCGGCCGCACGTCGGCGCCGATATAGCCGCACCGGGTGCAAACCATGCGCCCGCACAGGGATCGCACGGGTGTTTCGTCGGCCAGCCAGTCGCCATTGAGATGCGCACTGTGATGGCAGCGCCCGGAATCGCAGTACACCAGCAGGTCGCGGCATCCATGCGCCCGGATATGGGCCATGGTCACGGGAGGAAAGCTTTCGCGCCGGCAAGATGGCATCGCGGTCCCGGTCGATCTACAATGATAACGCTCGCATGCCTCACATCGTTGTGAGCGGAAGATGTTCGTAGCGCCATGAACCCGCCGCCCGCCGAGATTGGTGCGCTTATCGCCGAGGTCGAAACTCCGGCACTCATTGTCGATCTTGCGGCGTTGGACCGCAACATCGTCAAGATGGCGGGGTTTGCCAAGACGGCCGGAGTGCGCGTGCGGCCGCATGCGAAGACCCACAAATCACCGGCAATCGCATTGCGTCAGATCGCCCATGGCGCGGTCGGACAGTGCGTCCAGAAGGTTGGCGAAGCCGAAGCTCTGGTGCGCGGCGGCATAAGGGACGTTCTGGTCAGCAATCAGGTGGTCGGCGAACGCAAGTTGCGGCGGCTTGCCGCGCTCGCCCGCGACGCGACCATTGCACTGTGCTTTGACGCCCCCGAGCAGGTGGATGCGGCGTCGCGCGTTGCGCGCGATTTCGGCGTCGAGCTTGGCGGATTGGTCGAGATCGAAGTCGGCATGGAGCGGTGCGGTGTTGCGCCCGGCCGCCCGGCGGCCGCGCTCGCGCGCCGGATCGCGGATGCGCCGAATCTCAAATTCCGCGGCTTGCAGGCCTATCATGGCCGCGCGCAGCACTTGCCGAGCTATCAGGAGCGGGCGCAAGCCATCGCGTACGCCATTGATGCGGTGCGCGAGACGGTGGCCGCGCTTGCCGCCGAAAATCTCGACTGTGAGATCATCGGCGGAGCGGGAACTGGAACGTTTGCGATCGAGGCGGCAAGCGGCGTGTATAACGAGCTTCAGGTCGGCTCATATGTTTTCATGGATACCGAATATGCCAGCATCACCGCGCGCGAGGGCGGCCGCTACCGCGAATTCGAGCACAGCCTGTTCGTGCTCGCCAGCATAATCAGCGTTCCCGCCGCCGACCGCGCCATCGTGGATGCCGGGCTCAAGTCCTACAGCGCGGAGCGCGGCCCGCCATGGGTGCACGGCCGTCCCGGAATCGAGGTCACCGGCGTGTCCGACGAGCACGGCAGACTCAAGCTGACGGACGATGCCCAGCCTTTGTCGATGGGCGAGAAGGTGTGGCTCATTCCCGGCCATTGCGACCCGACCGTCAATCTGCATGATTGGTATGTCGGGATTCGAGACGGTCGCGTCGAGGCGCTATGGCCGATCAGCGCGCGTGGCGCGAGCATTTGAAATGAGGAGGGCAACATGCCTATTGATTGGGCCGCAGTGAATTGGGTGTATGTCGCGCTTTTGTCCGGTTTCGCGTTTCTGGGGAGTCTCATCGGAAATCTCCTGTCATTCCGCAGCCGTCTCATCGGCGCAATTCTGGCTGCGGTCCTGTTTGCCGCGATGTATGTGCTCTGGACCTACTATCCCCATGGCATCGCCTTGCCGGGAGTGAAACCGACCTGAATGGGAAGCCGCTCAGGGGCGGGTCGAGAGCGACGGCCACGATGAAGCCTCGGCGCAGAGCTTTATTGCATTTCGCCCTGGCAAGTGCCGCCCTTGCGCTTGTTTCGCCGCTGGCTCGTGCCGAGACTTACCCCACGCGACCAGTGCGCGTAATGGTGGGCTTTGCTCCTGGTGGTTCGGCTGACATCACCGGCCGTCTGATCGGACAACGGCTCTCGGAACGGCTGCACCAGCAGTTCCTGATTGAAAACCGGCCAGGCGCCGGAACCAATATTGCCACCGCGAGCGTGATCGAAGCGCCGCCCGACGGATACACGCTGCTTTTTGTGACCGCAGCGAATTTCATCAATGCAACGCTGTACGAAAAACTACCTTTCAATTTTATGCACGACATCGCGCCGGTTGCGGTCATCAGCCGGGAACCCGGCGTGATGGTGGTGCACCCTTCTATGCCCGCGAAAACGATTTCGGAATTCATCGCCTATGCCAAAGCCAATCCGGGACGGATCACCATGGCATCCGGCGGTATCGGCGCTCCATCCCACGTCTCTGGTGAGCTGTTCAAAATGATGGCCGGCATCGATATGGTGCACGTGCCCTACCGCGGGGCAGGGCCAGCAGTCACCGATCTGCTGGGAGGGCAGGTGCAAGTCTATTTCACGCCGATGTCTGCGGCGATCGAGCACATCAGAGCGGGCAAATTGCGCGCCTTGGCGGTGACGACCGAACAGCGCTCGCCGGCGCTGCCCGATATTCCA
>CATPCO010000179.1 GCA_955652925.1 uncultured Xanthobacteraceae bacterium
CGGCCGGCGCGCCGGCGCTCGCAAGAGCGGCGGTCTTTGGAATCGTCTGCAGCATCAGAAATAGCCTTCCTGCTTCTTCCTCTCCATGGAAGCAGCCTGATCGTGGTCGATGATGCGGCTCATGCGCTCGCTCGTCCTGGTCGAGCGCATCTCTTGGATGATCTCTGCGACCGTCCGCGCGCGGCTCTCGACGGCGCCAGTGAGCGGGTAACAGCCCAGTGTGCGAAACCGCACGCTTTTCATGACCGGCTGCTCGCCCGGAAGAAGCGGCATGCGCCCATCGTCGACCATGATCCAGGCGCCGTCACGCATGACGACGGGGCGCTCCTTGGCGAAATAGAGCGGCACCACCGGAATGCTTTCGGCTTCGATGTATTGCCACACGTCGAGCTCGGTCCAGTTCGAGAGCGGGAAGGCGCGAATGCTCTCGCCCTTGTGGATGCGCCCGTTCAAGAGCTTCCACAATTCGGGGCGCTGGTTCCTCGGATCCCAGCGATGGGACGCGGTGCGAAAGGAGAAGATGCGTTCTTTGGAGCGGCTCTTCTCCTCGTCGCGCCTTGCTCCGCCCAAGGCGGCGTCGAAACCATGCTTCGCGATCGCCTGCTTGAGCGCGACGGTTTTCATGACGTCGGTATGCACGGCCGAGCCGTGGGTGAAGGGACCCACCCCGGCGCGCAATCCATCCTCATTGACATGAACGATGAGCTCGAGCCCGAGCTCGGCGGCACGGCGATCGCGAAAAGCGATCATTTCCTTGAATTTCCAAGTGGTGTCCACATGCAGCATCGGGAAGGGGGGCGTTGAGGGCCAGAACGCCTTGACGGCAAGGTGCAGCATCACCGAGCTGTCCTTGCCGATGGAGTACAGCATGACCGGTTTTTCAAACTGCGCCGCCACCTCGCGCATGATGTAGATGCTTTCCGCCTCGAGCTCATCGAGGTGGCGGGATCGCGGCGTGGTCGAGGGGACCATGAGGGCGGAGCGGCGTGCTCGCGATTGGCGGATGCTATGAGCCGGACCGTATACCGTACTCACCGCGCTCAGGCCAATTGCGCACCGAGCTCCCGTGCAATCTCTTCGCCGGAGCGGCCGGCGACGAGCTGGCTAAGACTATCGATGCTGCGGTGAACCATGCTGTCGAGGCTGTAGTTCATGACAATCGATTGCCGGACCTGCGCCCGCGCAACGGATTTTTGCATGAGAAGCTGGCGCATGCGCGCCCATCCCGCGGCGAGCGCCTGCGGATTGCGCGGCGGGACGACTTCCCCGAGCTCGCCGACGATCAGGCGCACATCCCCGACATCGGTGGCGACAACGGGAATGCCGCATGCCATGGCCTCTCCGACGACATTGGGAAAGCCTTCTCCGAACGCCGACGACAATGTCGCCACGTCGAATGCGTTGTACGCATTTCGCAGACTGTCCATCTCGCCCGCCCAGATCAGCGCCCCATCGAGGCCGAGAAAGCGCGCCTGCGCTTTGAGCTCTTCGCGGTAGCGCGCGGCTCCATCGCCGACGCAGACGAAACGCGTGTCGGTCTGCTCGCGCGCAAAGTGCGCTGCTGCCTCCAGCAACGTTCGATGGTCCTTCATCGGATCGAACCGGGCGACGCAGCCGATGACAAAGGCGGTTTCCGGGATACCCCAGGCACGGCGCTGCAGGCTGCCCGCGGCGGGGTCGGGATGCATCATTTGCGTATCGATGCCGTTCGGAATGACCGCGATCCGGCTTCCCGGCATTCCGCGTTCGATCGCATCGGCGCGAACCGTATGGCCGTTGGCGATGATGAGGTCGGCGCGCTTCGACAGCCGCACTTCGAGCGCGTAGGTCAGCGCGGAGAGGCTGTCATAACGCTCGACTTCCATGGCCGCCGCGCGCACGCCATACACGAGCCGTGTTTTCCCTGCGCGCGGCAGGAGCAAGGTCGCGAGTACCGCTTGCGGCGGGTGGAAGGCATAGACGACATCGGGGCATTCCGTCCGCAACACCCGGCGCAACCGCGCGAGCGGAGTGATCACGTCCCAGCGGCCGGACTTGCCGAGTGAGATCACCCGCGGGAGGCTCGCGCGCGCGACGTCGATCTCGCCGCCGGTATAAAAGACGACGATCGCGGCCTCGTGCCCGTGCTCGATCAGCCCACGCGCCAGCATGGCAACCTGCCGCTGGCTGCCGCCGACCACCATGGAGCGAATGAAAAACAATACTTTCACGCAGAAGCCGTCAAGGTTCAAAGCGGCACACGCATAATCGCGCACGTTCTGCCTTCTCGACCCTCTGGCAATCAAGCGATATATGAGCCCTGCCGGGCCTGGGCCGGTGCTCATGGTGATATTGTTCGGCTGGTGTCAAGTTGGGTTGGAATCACGCAATGACAGCCGCGACCGCGGTTAGATTTCGCTTCGGCGAAAATTGGCAATCATTCATCGCCGGCCTGACCGACGTGCAAATCGCCGCGTCGGAGCGCGATTTGCACCGGCTCTTTCCAAACAACGAGCTTGCCGGTGCAAGTTTTCTCGACATCGGTTGCGGCTCGGGCCTTTCCATGCTCGCGGCAATGCGGTTGGGCGCCGCGCGCGTCTTCGGGATCGACGCCGATGCGCAGGCCGTGAGTGCGGCGCAAACGCTGCTCACCAAATATGCTCCGGATCGCAGCTGGCAGGTCGAACAGCGAAGCCTGTTCGATTTCTTCGACGACAGCTTTGACATCATCCACAGCTGGGGCGTCTTGCCCTTCACCGGTGCGATGTGGCCTGCGCTCGATCATGTCGCTTCCCTCGTGCGCCCGAACCGAACACTTATGGTCGCCTTGTATCGGCGCACGCCCATGTGCTGGCTGTGGCAACACGAGAAACGGTTCTACAGCCAGGCGCCTCCGGGCATACAGCGCGTGATCAGGTTGATCTATGAGGCGGCCTTTCTCGGCGCCAAGGCGGTGAACGGGCAAAATCCGGTTGCCTATGTGCGGAACTTTCACTCCTATCGCGGAATGAGGTGGCACAACAACGTGCACGATTGGCTCGGCGGCTACCCTTATGAATCTGCCAGCCCGGACGAGCTTGCGGCCTTTTTCAATCGAACCGGACTCACGGTCGAGCGTGCGTTTACAAAACCCGTGGCCGCACAGGGCCTGTTCGGCTCCCATTGCGACGAGTATGTATTGCGGCGCGCAACGTAAAGCTCGCTTTCGGCAATGCTGCGACCATTAGGGAGAGCTGCTCGCAACGCTCCGATAGAGTTCGTCATACTGCTCGCGCATGCGCTCGAGCGAATAATCGGCAAGAAGAGCGCTGCGGCTTGCGGCGCGCTCGCTGCGGCAAGCGGCGCTGAAGCGCTCATGCACGTCCGCAAGCGCCTGCGCCATCCGCTCAGGATCCTCGACCGGAACGAGATGGGACGGCGAGAGGACGAGCGCGCCCGCCTCGCGGCGGTCGGTCACGCCGAGGCCGACATCGGTCGACACGAGCGACAGGCCGGAAGCGGCTGCTTCAAGCGCGACCACCGGGGCTGCCTCCCCATAGGACGAGCCGATGACGAGCACGTCGAGGGCCGACATCACCGCCGGCACGTCGGTGCGTTGGCCCATTAGAATGGCGCGATCGGCAACGCCTGAGCGCATCAACCAGCTGCGCAGTTTCACGTTCTCTGCCGAGCAGTCCCTGCCCACAAGGACGAGCTTGCCCGCAACATGCGCAGGAAGCCGCGCGAATGCATTGATGATCAGCTCCTGGTTCTTCTGCGGGTCGAAGCGGGCGACGCAGCCGACGGCAAACTCGCCGTCCTTGATGCCAAATTCGCCCCGCAGTGCGCGCCGGGTCTGCGCATCGAACCGGAATGGCGCCATGTCGATTCCGTTCGCGATGACCAGGCCACGTTTCTCCGAGTAGCCAAGCTGCTCATGCAGCGTGCGCGCGCGCTGCCCAGCGTAGACGATGCGGGTGGGAACGCTGTGCGAGAGCACCGCGCTGATGCGATTGATGGCGCGCGTTGTCCGTTTCGAGTGCGTGGCGGAGAGCGTGGTGTTGTGAATCGACCAGATGATGGGAATGCCGAGGCCCGTGGCCGCCGCGGAAGCAAAGTTCCCGTGATAGAGCCAGGCGTGAAGGACGCTCGGCCTACGCTGCGCTACCAGGCGCCGCAGGCGCCAGAACGGCCGCAGCGCCGGCGAGCGCTGTGCGAGACCGAGGGTGAAAAACTTCTCCGGTTCGACGGGAAAGAACGGCTCGCCCGCGAGCAGGGTGATCACGATGTGATCGCCCCGCGAGCCCTCGCAAGCAACCAGGCTCGCCAATATGCGCTCGGCGCCGCCCTGATCCATGGACGGGATGAGGTGGAGGACGGAGGGTGGCTTTTTTGCCATCATTCCTGTGTTATCTGTCGGCTATGACCCGTCTTCTCGTCCTGCTCATCGTCGCGGGCCCTGTTCTTGGGTCGTGTACCAGCGGCGGCGCCGTGGGGGATCTTCTACCCCATTGGGCTGGCGGCCTGCCAAAGAATGCGCCCCCGCGGCCAGGCACCCCGGAATACGAGGCCTACCGGCAGAGATTGGAGGCGGAGGCCGGCCGCGATAAGAGCAAGGACCAACCCAAAGAAAAGGCCGAAGGGGACAGCCCAAACCCACTTTCGCCCATCCATTAGAGAGACTGTGTTCCGGTCATCAGACCTCGCGGCAAGCTCGGTCTGACCCCTCTCCGCGTTTTTAACGGGGTGAGGGATGGGGTGAGGGACAAACTCCGATATAACCAGGCGCGGCGGGGGAGGGGATTGCTCGCGATATCCCCTGCCAGCCGTCCAAGGGGTTCTCATGCAAATCGCAATGATCGGCACCGGCTATGTGGGGCTTGTCTCGGGCGCGTGTCTTGCCGATTTCGGCCACCATGTCGTTTGCGTCGACAAGGACCCGGAAAAAATCTCGCTCCTGCGCGTTGGCAAATCTCCGATCTTCGAGCCCGGTCTCGATGAGCTCATCGCTGGCAATACGCGTGCCGGGCGCCTCGTCTTCACCTTGGAGCTCGCCAAATCCGTCTCTGCGGCCGATGCCGTCTTCATTGCGGTCGGCACGCCGTCCCGGCGCGGGGACGGTCATGCCGATCTCTCCTACGTCTACGCGGCCGCGCGCGAGATCGCCGAGGCGGTTGATGGTTTCACGGTGATCATCACCAAATCGACGGTGCCTGTGGGCACCGGCGACGAGGTCGCGCGCATCATCCATGAAGTGCGGCCGGATGCCGACGTCGCCGTCGTGTCCAATCCGGAATTCCTCCGCGAGGGTGCCGCCATTCAGGACTTCAAGCATCCCGATCGCATCGTGGTCGGCACCGATGATGAACGCGCACGCAAGGTGATGGCCGAGATCTATCGGCCACTCTATCTCAACAGAGGGCCCATTCTCAACACCAGCCGCCGCACGGCCGAGCTCATCAAATACGCGGCCAATGCCTTCCTCGCGACCAAGGTCACCTTCATCAACGAGATGGCGGATCTGGCCGAGAGGGTAGGGGCCGACGTTCAGGATGTGGCCCGTGGGATTGGCCTCGATAACCGGATCGGCCCGAAGTTCCTGCATCCGGGGCCGGGCTTCGGCGGCTCGTGCTTTCCGAAAGATACGACCGCGCTCATCAAGACCGCTCAGGACCATGAGGTCCCGCTGCGGATTCTGGAAGCCGTGATCACAGCAAATGATGTTCGCAAGCGCGCGATGGCGCGCAAGGTCGCAGCCGCGTTCGGTGGCTCCTTGCGCGGCAAGACCATCGCCATCCTCGGCCTCACCTTCAAGCCTAACACCGATGACATGCGTGAAGCGCCTTCCATTCCGCTGATCACGGGATTGCTGGATATGGGCGCGCGGGTCCGCGCGTTCGATCCCGTCGGCATGCAGCAAGCCAAAGCCGTTCTGCCTGATATCACCTATTGCGAGAGTCCCTATGCCTGCGTGGATGGAGCCGACGCCATCGTGATCGTCACCGAATGGGAGCAGTTCCGGGCGCTTGATCTCAACGAGATGAAGCAGCGCATGGCCTGTCCGGTCTTGATCGACCTGCGCAACATCTACACCAACGCGGAGGTCGACCAGCACGGATTTGCGTATGTTGGAGTGGGGCGCCCAACGTCCGTCAAAGCCACACGGCTTTGATGGAAGCAGTAGGGCGGGCAAAGGCGCGCGCTCCACGTGTCGTTCGACATGACCAAAGGATCGCGTGCGCCGTGCCCGCGCGTGACTGGGTGCGCCTTCGACCGCGTGGGCACGGCGCGCAATAGCGCGCCTTTGCCCACCCTACACATCAAAACGCAGCTCAGATCGCTTTGAGTTTCTTGAACGCGAACAGCACCATGCGCATCAGCATGAAGCCGTCACTGAAACGCGAGATCTGGGTCGACCCGTACGTGCGCGCGCCATAGTGGATCGGGATCTCGACAATCTTGAGGTTCTGCCGCGCAGCGCCCAGAATTAGATCAAAATCACCGAACGGATCGAAATCGCCGAAGTACCCGCGGTTGACCTCGATCTTCCTGTAGTCGGCCCGTCTGAGCACCTTCGTGCCGCAAAGCGTATCCGTAAAGCGCTGGTTGATGAGATAACTGAACACGCGAGCGAAGAACCGGTTGGCCATGAAATTGAGCGTGCGCATCGCGTCCTGCTCCATCGGATAAACAAGACGTGTCCCGTTGATGAACTCGCCCTTGCCGGAAGCGAGAGCGGAATAGAATTTGGGCAGTGCCTCGGGCGGCATGGTGAGGTCCGCATCGAGTATCATCACCACGTCGCCTTTCGCCTTCTCGAAGCCGAGCCGCACCGCATCGCCCTTGCCCCTGCCGTTCTGCTTGTAGACGCTGATGTCCCAGCGATCCTTGTACGCCTCCTTCACGCGCAGGCACTCCTCATACGTGCTATCGCTTGAGTTTCCCTCGACGAACAGCACCTCCTGGCGAGCGCCGAAGCGCGGCAGCCGTGTGATTGCCGGCTCGATGTTCGCCCTCTCATTGCGGCAAGGGATCAGGATCGTGGTGGAGAGATCCTCCGGCACGGCACAATGGCGTTTCGAGCGTGCAACGAAATAGGTGCGCAAGCAGAAGCCCCGGATGAGCGGCAGCGGTGCAATGTAGCGGTTGACGAACGAGCCGGCGCCAAGCAGGCGCCGCGGCACGAGCTGCCTGCGGTCTTCGCGGATAACCTCGAAATCGGACAAGTCGAGAATGTTGATAAAGTCGCTATCAGATATGAAATTGACCGGCGGCTGCGGCATCTTCAGCCCCAGCTTCTCGGTGATCGCAAGCACTGGCTCCCAGAGCTGGGCGTAATAGGCGATGACGATGCGTGTCTCGCGTGTCGAGAGCGAATGGAGCGAAGACAGGACGGTCTCGATATCATCGAGCAGCCCTATCGTGTCGGACAGCACGATGAAGTCGAAGGGTCCCGGCAATGTCGCTACGAACGCGGGATCCTCGACATCGCCGGCGCGGAACTCCAGCTCGGGATGAACCTCGCGTGCGATCTCGATCATCTTTTGGCTCAGATCGATACCGAGCCCCATCGATGGCTTGAGCGCAGCGAGGAGGTCGCCTGTGCCGCAGCCGACGTCGAGCACGCGCGCGCCCTCGGGGATGAGAAACCGCTTATATTCGCGGTCGGTGCGGTAGTAATAGGCGTTGCGCGCGATCCAGCGTGCACGCTCCGGCGCGATGCGATCCGCAAACTCGGCGATCGCTCTCTTGCGCGCGCTCCAAGGTGCGGCAGGCGTGGGTTGCGAGTTCTCTTGCGCAGACACGCGAGTTTTTTCGAGAGTGCTCAACAAAAACTCCACTGAGCTGCCCCCACCCCAATCCCTACCCGGCAAAGCGGGGGCGGGAGCAGGTCCGTCGTGCCGCACCGCTGTGCCTCAACTTCACCGGAACGAAGCGTAGCGTTTGTGGCATAAGAGCTTGCAAAAGCTCAAGGCGGGATGAGACGTCGGAAGCGTGAGCAGCAAATCAGTTACAGAGCTGGACCCGACGCTCGTAGAGCATCGCCGGATGTGGGAAACCAAGCCGACGCTGCGCGTCATTTATAGGGACTATCATCGCCGGCTGCTCAATGCCTGTCCCTCCGGGCGGGTGCTCGACATCGGCGGCGGCTCCGCTCATGTGAAGCACTACCGCAGGGACGTCACCTCGGCCGACATTCTGCCGTTCCCCGGCATCGATGTGGTCTGCGACGCGCATGCGCTGCCGTTTGCCGACGGTGCCTTCTCTGGGATCGTCATGCTCGACGTCCTGCACCACCTCGAACATCCGGTCGAGTTCCTGCGCGAAGCGGCGCGGGTGCTGCGGCCGGGCGGGGTGCTGGCGATGATCGAGCCTGGCATGACCACGCTCTCCTATCCATTCTACCGCTACGTGCACCAGGAGCCGGCGGATCTCCGCGCCAATCCTTTCAAGCCGGCGAGCACGCGCGCCGATAAGGACCCGTGGGATTCCAACCAGGCCATTCCGACTCTGCTGTTCGCTCGCGAGCGCAATACGGGCGAAGTGCAGCGACGGGTGCCGAACCTTAGGCTCGTGGCAACGGATTGGCTCAGCATCCTCGCCTATCCGCTCAGCGGCGGGTTCAAGCCGTGGTGCCTCGTCCCCGCGCGCAGCCGAGTGGTTGATTCGGCTGGAGGATCGCCTGCCCCGCGGCGTGCGGCAGCACACCGCCTTCCGGCTCTTCGTCGTTCTTGAGCGGACCGCGAGGTAGAGATCTTCGCCTTTGGCGTGACGACTGGAAGTTCCACGGTGAAAAGTTCCGCGCAGACCACATGAATGTACTACAACCACATGCAATAAATTTCTGCTTGAAAGGCGCGGCCTTCTCCTAGAGGTTCGCCGCCGCTTACCGGGCCGGAGCCTCCATGAAGCAAAAAGTTGCACTGATTACCGGGGTCACCGGGCAGGACGGCGCCTATCTGAGCGAGCTGCTGCTCGCCAAGGGCTACGTCGTCCACGGGGTCAAGCGGCGCTCATCGTCCTTCAACACCCAGCGCGTGGATCACCTTTACGTCGATCAGCACGAACACGACACGTCGTTCTTCCTGCACTACGGCGACATGACGGATGCAACCAACCTCATCCGGCTGGTGCAGGAGACGCAGCCCGACGAGATCTACAACCTTGCCGCCCAAAGCCATGTGCAGGTGAGCTTCGAGACCCCGGAGTACACGGCCAATGCGGATGGCCTCGGCACGCTGCGCCTGCTTGAAGCGATCCGCATCCTCGGCATCAGCGACCGAGTGCGGTTCTACCAGGCATCCACGTCGGAGCTCTATGGCCAGGTGCGCGAGATGCCGCAAAGCGAGACCACGCCCTTTTATCCGCGCAGCCCCTATGGGGCCGCGAAGCTTTATGCCTACTGGATCACCGTCAACTATCGCGAGGCTTACGGCTATCACGCCTCGAACGGTATCCTGTTCAATCACGAGAGCCCATTGCGCGGCGAGACGTTCGTCACGCGCAAGGTCACGCGTGCGGTCGCATCCATCGCGGTTGGTCTGCAGCAGCGGCTCTACATCGGCAATCTTGATGCCAGGCGCGACTGGGGCCATGCCCGCGATTATGTCGAAGGCATGTGGATGATGCTCCAGCAGGAGA
>CATPCO010000180.1 GCA_955652925.1 uncultured Xanthobacteraceae bacterium
CGACAATGATACGCAATTCGAGAGCCACCACTATGCCTTCAAGGTTGGCGAGTCTGAATTTGACGATATTTTCAAGCGGGTGCGCGCCGAGGGCATTGCTTTCGGCAGCGGGCCGCGCTCGCTCGACGATATGCGCATCAACCACCGTCATGGCGGACGGGGATTTTATTTTCTTGACCCGAACGGCCACATTCTGGAAGTGCTTACGGCATAAATCTTGAGGCGTCACGATGACCGACAAGCGATTCCCGCAATTGACCATGGATCGGCTCGACGAACGCCAGCGCCCGCTGGGAGAGCAGATCATGAAGATATCCAAAGTAGGGATTGCCGGGCCGTACAATCCCATGCTGCGCAGTCCGGTGTTCGGGCAACGCATGTTCGATCTGCTTGCTTACCTGCGCTGGAACACGTCGCTGCCGCTCAAGCTCAACGAGTTCGCGATCCTCATTATTGCGCGGCAATGGCGTTCCCAGGTGGAGTGGTTTGCGCACGCACCGCTTGCCATCCAGGCCGGGCTCTCCCCCGCGATCGTGGCGGAGCTCAAGAGCAACAGGCGGCCATCAAGCATGCCGCCCGAGGAGGCCGCGGTCTATGATTTCCTCACCGAGCTCATCACCAAGCATGAGGTCTCCGACGCGACATTCGAGCGCGCAAAGCAATTGCTGGGCGAGCAGCAGGTGGTGGATCTCACCGCGGTCGCCGGCACCTACATCACCGTCGCGATGATTCTGGCGATGGCGAACGAAAGCGTTCCGGCCGGCCACGAGCCGCCCTTCAAGCCGGGCGAGCCGTGACGGTAGCCCGGATGAGCCGTCCGCGCGCCTACGGCGCGCCGGCGAAATCCGGGGATGACGACTCCCGCATTTCGCCCTCGAGCGGCGCTTCGCGCCGGTCCGCTGGCTCATGCGGGCTACAGGGCTCGCTCGGGCGCCCATCCGTTTTCTCGTGCGCATGCTTCGCATGGATGAGCGTCGGTGAAACCCAATGGGTGCGGTACATGCGTTCGAGGCTCGGATGTCCGCTCTTGCTGAAACGCAGCGTTTGCGACCGCCTCTTGTAATGCGTCTCTCGCGGGATCAATGCTCTTTCCGTCGCCCAGGATCGAAACACCTTCATGGCCTTGGAGATGCGCGCTAGATTCGCCTGAACCACACGCTCGAGATAATCGACTTGGCCCAGGCGCCAGCGCTGCACAGCTTGCGAATCAAGCCATCCCATCCCGACCAGAACGTCGATCGAGCTCACAAACTTGCGTGCTGCGAGTGCAACTTCCGCAGCTTTGATCACGCGTCCGGCTAGCTTATTGCGATTCTTCGGATGCATGCACGGATAGTACCATCAGGGGTCCAGACCCGGATGCGCCGCCGTGCTAGATTCCCCAGAATTCACCGAACCATGGAGGAAGCCGCCATGCTGCAAGCCGTGAAAGATGCAAGCGGGCTCTACGAGGTCGAACGACGCGCCTATCACGCTGCGCGCCCGGGTTTTCGCATCGCCGAGCTGCAGATCAGTCCCACCCAAAAAGTGCCTTGGCACTCGCACAGCAACGTCCGCGACACGTTCTATGTGCTCGCGGGGACAATCCGCATCTTTCTCCAGCAGCCTAAGGAGGATGTGGTCCTCAATCCAGGCGAGACCTTCTCCGTCCCGCCGAGGCGCCCGCACCTCGTCACCAATGCAGGCGATACATCGGCGACGTTTCTCGTCCTGCAAGGTATTGGCGAATACGATTTCGTTCCCGTTGTGCCGTAGCGCACGTTTGACAACGCGCAATCCCGGTTCGTAGCATTCGCAATGGGCCGGCGCTCCGGCTCGTGTCCCCCCGATTCCTGCGACGGTGTCATGATCATTGACTGTCACGGCCACTACACGACCGAACCGAAGGACCTCCTGCGCTGGCGCAAGGAGCAGGTGGAGAATCTCAAGGATCCCCCAAAACAGCCGCCCAAGTCCTCGCTCAAGGTGAGCGATGACGAGATCCGCGAAAGCCTCGAAGGGGCGCAGCTCAAGTTCCAGCGCGAGCGCGCCACGGATCTGACCATCTTCTCCCCGCGCGCCATGGGCATGAGTCACCATATCGGAGATTTCAAGGTCAGCCTCGCCTGGTCGCAGCTGTGCAACGAGATGATTCATCGCGTGTGCACGCTCTATCCCGACAATTTCGTCGGGGTGTGCCAGCTGCCGCAATCGCCGGGGGTGTCCCCAGACAGCTGCATCGAGGAGCTCGAGCGCTGTGTCAACGAGTTCGGCTTCGTCGGATGCAATCTCAATCCCGATCCGTCCGGCGGCCACTGGACGGCGCCGCCGCTTACCGACCGCTGGTGGTACAAATTCTATGAGAAGATGGTCGAGCTTGACGTCCCGGCGATGATCCATGTGAGCGCGTCGTGCAATCCCGCCTTTCATGGCACCGGCGCGCACTACATCAACGCCGACACCACGGCGTTCATGCAGCTGATCATGGGCGACCTGTTCAAGGATTTCCCGACCTTGAAGCTGATCATTCCCCACGGCGGCGGCGCGGCGCCATTCCATTGGGGGCGCTATCGCGGTCTTGCGCTCAACAACAAGCGGCCGCCGCTCGATGAGATGATGAAGGACAATGTGTGGTTCGACACCTGCGTCTACCACCAGCCCGGTGTCGATCTGCTCACCAAGGTCGTGCCGGTCGACAATATCCTGTTCGCGTCCGAGATGGTGGGTGCGGTGCGCGGGGCCGATCCCCAGACCGGCCACGATTTCGATGACACCAAGCGCTATGTCGACCATGCG
>CATPCO010000181.1 GCA_955652925.1 uncultured Xanthobacteraceae bacterium
GCCTTCGAGATAACCCGCTTCTCGCAAGCCGCTCCGGAACGCGCTGATCCGGTATGCGTCCGATTCCGGCGTCCCGCCGCAGAGCACGCCGATGACGGGACGCGCGAGCGGCTGAGCCGGGGCGGGACTCTGCCAGGCGACCGCGGCAGCGAGAAGCAGGACGAAAGAGGACAGGCGAAGAAACGCGCCTCTGGCTATCCACCATCGCCCTCGTCCTGTGAAAGAGACAGAAAAGGGTCCTCTTTTGCGCCCGCTCTGTCTTCCTCCCACTCGTCCCTCGTTCTTTGCCGTCTGTCGTCTTGTCGTGCTTGCGCACCGGCGCGGCACACCACTCACTACTCACTACCCACTACTCCCGCGCGTTCCAACTCTCGCCTCAAGACGACGGGATCATAAGGCTTCGACACGCGGGGCGCGGCGCGAAATCGTTCAGGCAGATGGGAGGCGCCATAGCCGGTCACGAATATGAACGGAACCCCTCGCGCGGCCAAATCGTCTGCCAACGGGTAAACCATTTCCCCGTTCAGATTGGTATCGAGGAGAGCGATGTTGATCGCTTCGCCGTGCACGGCTTCGCGCGCCTGCTCAAGATTGCTGAACGGGCCGATGACGGTACACCCGGCTGATTGCAGCAGCGTTTCAAGCTCCATGGCCAGCAAAGCCTCGTCCTCGACGATCATGACGCGTGTTTCGCTCGATGACCGATCTCCGGCTTCGGAAAAAGATGCGCCGAACGAAACAGCCCGTTGCGGCAGATCGCCGCCCCGTGTTGCAACGGGCGCGGCTAATTCGCGCTCGAGCGGAAAGGAAATGCGGCAGCGCAGGCCGTCGCCGGTGAACTCGACGCTCACCTCCCCGTTAAGGTCGGACGCCAATGTCCGTTCCAGCAATGTGCGGCCGAACCCGCTGTGCTGGGGTGAACCGGCCTTGGGACCGCCGGATTCGATCCAGCTCATTTCAACCTGACTGTGCGAGGGCGTGCGCTGCCAGGTCACTTTCAGGCTGCCGCCTTTCGCGGACAAGGCGCCGTGCTTGGCAGCGTTCGTCGTGAGCTCATGAATGGCCATGCCGAGACTCACGGCCGTCTTGGGGCTCAACATGATGTCCGGGCCGGCGATGCGCACATTGCTGCCGCCGTCGTGATAGGGCGCAGTCTCGTCGAGAACAATCGCCGCCAGCGACACGCCGGACCAATTTGCCTCTGCCAAGCGGGCGTGGGTGTGGGCGAGCGCTCTGATGCGGTCATCGAAGGAGGGAACGGCATCGTTGAGGGAGCGAGCTTTGGAGAACGACTGACGGGCAATGGAGATGACAGTGGCGAGCGTATTCTTGACGCGATGGCTTAGCTCCGCCACGAGCAGGTCGCGTTGCTCTTCGGCATGCTTGCGTTCCGTAATATCGGCAATGGAAGCGATCCATCCGATAACGTTTCCCTGCTCGTCTTTCTCTGGCGTATAGACGCCATGCAGCCAACGTTTTCCCACGCTCTGGTACTGGATCTCGCTTTCGTACTCGGCGCGCTCTCCCCGCAGCACTTTTTTGATGTGCGGCAGGACGGTGTTGAGCCCGTCTTCCCCGATGATTTCCCCCATCGTTTTGCCGACGATGTCTTCCGGCCGGCGGCCGAGCATGCGGGCGTAGGCTTCGCTCACAAACCGATAACGCAGATCGGGGCTGCACCGGATGAGAATGAACGGCGTCCGCCGGACAATGGTATCGAGCTCCGCCTCACGCGCGCGCAGCGCCTCCTCCGCGCGCTTGCGCTCGGTCACGTCGAGAATTGAAGCAACCCATCCGTTTACGTTGCCTTGCTCATCTCGTTCCGGCGTATAGACGACGCTGAGAGAACGCGTGCCGATCGCCTCGTAATTGACTTCGCTCTCGTACTCCACGCGATGGCCGTGCAAAACCTTTTCGACGTGGGGAAGAATGTCTTGCAACCCCTGCTCGCCCATGATCTCGACAATGGGTTTGCCCGCCACATCCTCGGGGCGACGGGCGATCATGGATGCGTATGCATCGCTCACAAACAGATAGCGCAGATCGCGGCTGCACCGGGTGAGCATGAATGGCGTGCGATTGATGACGATTTCGAGCTCCCGTTCGCGGGCGCGGACGGCTTGCGCGCGGCCCTCGACCCGGTACGCATGACCGGTGCCGAGCATCAGGAGGGCTCCCAACAGCCCGGTGCCCAGCACTCCTGCCGCAAGCACAGTCCAGCTTTGCCAACCGCGATGCCGGTTCAGGTAGACGGGCGACGGCACGGTCTGCACGACGTAACGGCGTGTGCCGAAATCGAAAGCCGTTTGATAGACCGCTGGTGCCGAGCCGGGCACGTCATCGAACAGCGGCTGGCCTGCCGCCGCGTCGACGAGCTGCAACCGCAGGGTTGCGGCCAGCGGGTCCACCAGGTTACGGGCAAACGTCTCCATGCGCAGCACAATCAAAACGAGGCCTGAGCCGTTGGGACCGGCCGGGACTGCTTGCATGAGAAGAATGCCTGGTTGCGAGCCACGCTCCTGCACCAGACGGATGGGAGCGGTTGCGGTGACGGCCGCGCGCGCAATCGCGGACTCGACGGCCGCGCGGCGCTGCGGGCTCGATGCAAGGTCGAAACCGAGCGCCTCCATATTGCCGGCATGCGGCTCGATGTAGGTGACCGGAAAAAATTCACTCCGATCGCCTGCCGGCGGCAACTCGCCCGATGCCGTGCGTTCGCGAATCGCAAATCCGGGCAGCTCGGCTTGCTCGGCGGCCTCGAACGCGGCCCGCTCGGCTTGCGACACGCGCGGCGCCCATTCTACCGCCTGGATGGTCGGAAACCGCTGCAGGAGCTTTTGCACGAGGTCATGGAAATTTTGCCGCGTGAGCGGCTGCGTACGCATCGCGAAGGCGCTCGCAAGCTGGTCGAGAAAAAGCGCCTGCTCGTCGAGGCTCGCCCTGATCAGGTCGGCGACGCGTTGTGATTGCATGCGAAATTCCAACAGCGCTTCGTCCTGCTCCCACCTAGTCACGCGGGAAAAAATTCCGATGAAGAGCGCAAAGCAGACAATCATGGGAACGGCGACAAAGCGCAGGCGGGACTGGCGCAGCGTGCGCGGCTCGCCCGCTATGGCGAGCATCAGCGGCACGGCGGTGAGCACGCCAAGCGTGTCGCCCACCCACCACGTCATCCAGTTGGTGGCGAGGTCAGGAGGCCCAATCACCCCGACCGCCAACATTCCAGCCACCGACAAGCTTGTGCTTGTCAGACAACAGAGCGGCGAGAGCAGGAGAAACAGCACAATATCGCGGGGCGTATCGAATGCCGCGGGATAGCCCACGAGCTTTCGCAGCGCGGCACCACCAACCGCCGCCTGTATCGTTGATGCGAGCGCGATCAGGAGCGCAGTCGACAAGCCCGCGGCATCGAGCCGATGCGCGATGAAATAGCCGATCCAGAGATTGAGCAGGAAGGAGCCGGCGAATGTCGGAGCGAGCGTGGTGGCGCCCGCCATGAACATTGCAGCAACTGCAATACCGGCCGGCAGGAAAACGGCGGTGGCATATCCCGGCGGGACCGCAAGCAGGAGGCCAAGCCGTCCAAAAATGATGTAGGCAATGGGCAATGCGCCATAGAGGAGCAGCTGCCGCCGTCCCACCGCGCTCATGCGCGCTTGCTGGAACATCGCGTCACCACGAGTTCCCCAACCATGCGCGATTCTACGGGGCAATCGTGGAAATGGCGAGGCGTTGAAATGACCCGTTTGGCGGAACCCTTGACCATAATGATTGACGGCGCACGCAGCGTCTGCGGGCTGCTGTTGGCGCCGGCGCGAGCATGCGCATGTTACGTGTTTGCACATGGTGCCGGCGCGGGGATGAGCCATGCGTTCATGCAGGCGGTCGCGGCCGAGCTTGACGCGCGCAACATCGCGAGCTTGCGCTACCAGTTCCCGTATATGGACCGGGGCGCCAGACGCCCGGACCCGCCGAAGCTCGCTCAGGCCACCGTCCGCGGCGCAGCGACCGAGGCGGGACGCCGGCTGCCGGGGCTGGCTCTGATTGCCGGCGGGAAATCGTTTGGCGGCCGCATGACCTCGCAGGCGCAGGCAGCAGCTCCGCTGCCCGGCGTGCGTGGCCTTGCCTTCCTCGGCTTCCCGCTGCATCCGGCAAAGCGGCCCTCAGATGCGCGCGCGCAGCATCTCTTCGACGTGCGCATCCCGATGCTCTTTCTGCAAGGAACGCGCGACGAGCTCGCCGACGTGGAGCTTATTGGGCAGACCGCAAAACGACTGGGCGAACGCGCAACGCTCCATCTGCTGCGGGACACCGATCATTCCTTTCACGTGCCGGCCCGCAGCGGACGAACGGATGGCGACGTCAGACGCGAGATGATGGATGTGCTCGTTGCCTGGATCGGCAGCGTAACCTAAAATAGGAGAGGCCGTGACCGACTTCGGAAGATTCGTCGTGTTCAAGCCCGTTTCAGGCGGTTACGTCTACGGCGCGCCGAATGCGTGGCTGTTCAGCTCCAGACAGCATTTTCTGGTGACCGAGGAGCAGAAGGCTGCGATTCTTGCGGCCCTCACTTCGTCGACCCGGCCCGTGCTTTGGATCACCGGGATATCTTGGATCGCTCTATCGGCTTTGTTGGGAACGGCCTTGCCGCTCTGGGTCTATCGTTCGGGTTATCACCCGGCGGGGCTGTACGGCATAAGCGCCATGATCGCCATGATACTTTCGATTTACCCGGCATTTGTCATTTCCCGCCAGCTGTTGTTGCACCGGTTGCGTCCAATCCTCGCCACCCTGCCACCCACGAACGAGCGGATCACAAGCCTCGAAGTGCGCCAAGCTATGCAAGCCGTCGCCAAGCCAATTTCCATTTCGCCTACTCGACGCAGAATAGTCAGGATCGCCAGTGTCGTAGTGATCGCTGCGACCTTTGCTGGAATGATCGCGCGAGCGATCAATATGTACGAGCCGAACCAGTCGAAACTACACACGCTGTACTTCGCCAACGCCAACCTTTACGGACTACTCAACATTGTGACAATTGTTGCATTTGGAGTTCTGTTGGTGACCTTTGGACGCAACTCGAGTCAGACATGACGCCCGGACCAAAGTCGGTTCCGGGTCATTCGCGACCGAGTCGAGCCAGTAGCAAGTCGGGCCATGTCCGCAATGCCCCGAACGCGAAAGTAATTTCAGAGCATCAGCGGCTCCGCGACGGGCCGTTGCGCCTTGATGATACGGCTGTGGACATGATTCAAGCCCCGAAACTGGAGCCTCGAATCATGCGCTGCGAACTCAAATGCTCCCCTGCGCGAGGACTTTCTGTTCCGGCCGCTCGAATGAGGCCCTGATCAAGCGGGGGTGATGCCGAGCTGCCTGATGATGTTGCCCCACTTCTGGGCATCCGCCTGCGTCATCGCCGCGAGCTCATCTGGGCTCGAAGCCGCGGTCTCAACCGCAATGTCCGCCATGCGTTGCCTCACGTCGGGCAGGTAAAGAATGCGCGCGATCTCGGCATTCAGGCGCGCGACAATGTCGCTCGCCATGCCGGCGGGACCGTAAGCGGCGTACCAGACCGACATCTCATACCCGGGCAAAGTTTCCGCCACCGTCGGAACATCCGGGAGAAGCGATGAGCGTTTCGCCTCGGTGACGGCAAGCAGGCGCAGTTTGCCGGCCTTGACGTGTTCAAGGCTCTGGGTGCCGGCAGTAAAGATGAGCTGTGTCTGCCCGGCAACCGTATCGGCCACTGCCGGCGCCCCGCCTCGATACGGCACATGCACCATGGCGACCTGCGCCATTTTTTCGAACAGCGCGCCGCAGAGATGGTTGGTCGAGCCCGCCCCCGCGGATGCATAGGCGATCCTGCCGGGATTGGCCCTTGCATAATCGATGAATCCTTGCACGTCGCTTGCCGGGATCGAGGGGTGCACCACCATCGTATTGGTCACGTAGGCAAGCAGCGTGATGGCTGAAAAGTCACGCACGCCGTCGAACGGCATCGCGGCGAACAGAGCGTGGTTCATGGTGTGCACGCTCATGGTATTGAACAGAAACGCGTAGCCATCCGGCGCCGAGCGCGCGACGGCGGCGGTCCCGATATTGCCCGAGGCGCCGGTGCGATTTTCGACAACGACGGGCTGCCTGAGCGCTCGCGCCAAGTGGTCGGAAACCACGCGCGCCAGTATGTCGGTCGATCCGCCCGGCGCAAACGGCACGATGAGTGTGATCGCGCGTTCGGGATAGGCCGCAACCGCTCGCAGCGGCAGCGCAGCAGCAATCCCGGCGATACCGCCAACGACGGAGCGCCGGCTGGGCATGCGCGCCGATGAGCCACTCGGGCGCAAGCCGCGCAGTCCTAAAGCGGGATGACAGTTCGAAGAAAAGCCATCCCGCCCTGGGTTTTTGAGCATGTCCTTTTTCGCAAAGCCGGTTCCCACTTTTGCGGGACATGCACTATGCGTTCATGGATTCAAAGAAGTCGCCGTTGCTCTTGGTGTTGCGCAGCTTGTCCAGAAGAAAGTCGATGGCGTCCATGGTGCCCATGGGATTGAGGATGCGGCGCAGGATGTACATTTTCTTGAGCTGATCGGCCGCGACCAGCAGCTCCTCCTTGCGCGTGCCCGAGCGCGTGATGTCCATCGACGGAAACGTGCGCTTGTCCGCCACCTTGCGGTCGAGAATGATTTCGGAATTGCCGGTTCCCTTGAACTCTTCGAAAATCACTTCGTCCATGCGGCTGCCGGTATCGATCAGCGCGGTTGCAATGATCGTGAGCGAGCCGCCCTCCTCGATATTGCGCGCCGCGCCGAAGAATCGCTTGGGCCGCTGCAAGGCATTCGCATCGACGCCGCCGGTCAGGACCTTGCCCGAGGATGGGACCACCGTGTTGTAGGCGCGTCCGAGGCGCGTGATGGAGTCAAGCAGAATGACCACGTCACGGCCGTGCTCGACCAGACGCTTGGCTTTTTCGATCACCATCTCGGCAACCTGCACGTGACGCGACGCGGGCTCGTCGAAAGTGGAGGATACCACCTCGCCTTTCACCGAGCGCTGCATGTCGGTGACTTCCTCCGGCCGCTCGTCGATGAGCAGCACGATCAGGTAGCATTCGGGATGATTGGCGGTGACGGAATGGGCGATGTTCTGCAGCAGAACCGTCTTGCCGGTGCGCGGCGGGGATACGATCAGCGCACGCTGGCCTTTTCCAATCGGCGCGACAATGTCGATGACACGGGCGGAGAGATCCTTCTTGGTGGGGTCTTCGTGCTCCATTCTCAGCCGCTCGTCCGGATAGAGCGGAGTGAGATTGTCGAAATTGACCTTGTGGCGCGCCTTGTCCGGATCCTCGAAATTGATGGTGTTGACCTTGAGCAGCGCGAAATAACGCTCGCCTTCCTTGGGCGAGCGGATATGACCGTCAATAGTATCGCCCGTGCGCAGACCGAAGCGGCGGATTTGCGAAGGCGATACATAGATATCGTCGGGGCCGGGCAGATAATTGGCTTCCGGAGAGCGCAGAAATCCGAAGCCGTCGGACAAGACCTCGACCACTCCTTCTCCGACGATATCGGTTTCCCGCATGGAAAGCTGCTTGAGAATACCGAACATCAGCTCCTGCTTGCGCATGGTGCTGGCATTTTCGACCTCGAGCTCCTCGGCAAAGGATACGAGCTCGGCCGGTGTCTTGGCCTTGAGGTCCTGGAGTTTCATTTCCCGCATGCGGGTAGTCCTATGGAGGTGATCGGGAATGGAAAAATTGCCGATCGGAGGAGGGAAGGAGTTCGCAGGTCTTCGGGTATTAGGGGCCCGATGCAGCGTTCCGTCCTGTGCCGGACCGGGAAGGCGATGCATCTGCCTGCGTTAGGGGAGGTAAACCCAACATAGGAAAAGAACGTTCCGCGCGCAAGTGGCGGCAGTTCGGGCGGCAGTTCGGCTTGGGGGGTAATGGATCAGTCGCTGGTCGCAGTCCCGGATTTTGGCCCCTGATTTAGAATGGCTTGACGACGGCCAGAACCACGATGGCGACCATCAGAACGGTAGGCACCTCATTGATTATTCGATAAAATCTTACGGAATACCGGTTCTGGTCTTGCCCGAAGTCGCGCACCCAGCGGACCGCAAAGCCATGCAGGCCCGAGAGCACAAGGACAAGAACGATTTTTGCGTGCAGCCAAGGCGCGCTCAACCAGCTGCCGGCCCAAGCGAGCCACAGACCAAGAGCCCAGGTGGCGAGCATCGAGGGATTAATGATGATCTTGAGCAGGCGCTGCTCCATCACCTTGAATGTCTCTGATTGCCTGGAGCCTACCTCGGCACCACAGTGATAGACGAACAGCCGCGGCAGATAGAGCATTCCTGCCATCCAGGCGATAACAGCAATGATGTGAAAGGCCTTGAGCCAGTCGTACGTCATTCAAATCTTCTGCCGCGCTCCGCGCACACGTTCAACCATCTGCTCAACGTGAGAAATCGGTGTCTGCGGAAGAATGCCGTGGCCGAGATTGAATATAAAAGAGCCCCCCGCCAGCGCGGCCATGATTTCATCCACTGCCTGGCCCAGTGCGTCCCCCCCTGCCACCAAGACCAGCGGATCCAGATTGCCCTGCACAGTCACCAGCGGCTGGACGTGCGCACGTGCGAATTCAAGATCGACCGACCAGTCAAGCCCTACCGCATCCACGCCGGTCTCTCTCACATAGGCCACAAGCCTCGTTCCGGCACCACGCGGAAAGCCGATTATTTTCGCGTTGGGAATTGCAGCTCGAACCTGGGATACGATGGAGCGGGTTGGCTCGATCGACCAACGGCGGAACTCCAGGGTCGGAAGAATCCCGGCCCAAGTATCGAATATCTGGACTGCGTCCGCTCCTGCATGCAGCTGCGCGATCAGATGGCGCGCCGAGGCATCGACCAGAAGCTCGATCATTTTCCCAAAACCATCAGCGTCGCGGTAGGCAAAGAGCCTTGCTGGGGCATGATCAGTCGTGCCGCAACCGGCGATCATATAACTTGCAACCGTCCAAGGTGCTCCGCAAAAGCCAAGAAGAGCGGCGTCCGGATCAAGCTCGGTCTTCACCCGTTCAATGGCGTCATACACGGCCGCCAGCCGCTCGATATCAAGCACACTGTCGAGGCGAAGCAGATCTTTCTGATTTTCGACCGGCTCCAGTCGCGGGCCTTCACCCTCTTGAAACCATAATCGTTGGCCGAGCGCATAAGGAACAAGCAGAATATCGGAAAACAGGATGGCTGCATCGAAACCGAATCGACGAAGCGGCTGCAGCGTCACCTCTGCGGCAAGTTCGGGAGTCAAGCATAGTTTGAGAAAATCCCCGGCTTTTTCACGCACTGCTCGATATTCTGGCAGATAGCGCCCAGCTTGACGCATGAGCCAGACCGGCGGTGGCAAGCAATTGCTACCATGCAGCACGTCAAGCAGCAGAGCTTTCCTACCATTTCTGTCCATATGCCTGGTTTTCTAAACCTTAAGTTCTAAGAATCCTGTTGTTGTTCTTGGACTGTTGA
>CATPCO010000182.1 GCA_955652925.1 uncultured Xanthobacteraceae bacterium
CCAATGCAACTGCAGCGGGCGTGCGAAAGCGTTGGCATCAGATTGCTGGGTTGCCTTGACCACTTACGTCGGTAGAGAGCAAGCGTTTACAAGTCACGTTACGCTTGAATGACCGCGGACACCCCCGATGGATCTCGCCCTTGAGCCTCGCAAGCAGCGCGCGCACACATGGTTTGAAGCGCTGCGCGAGGAGATTTGCACGCGTTTCGAATCGCTGGAGGCGTGTCCACCCGCGGACGCGATGGGCGCCGAGAGGACTGCGGGCAAATTCATACGCACGGCTTGGAGCCGCACCGACCACAGTGGCGCGCCTGGCGGAGGTGGCGAAATGGCCATGCTCAAAGGCCGCGTGTTCGAAAAGGCGGGCGTTCATGTTTCCACCGTCTTCGGTGAATTTGCGAAAGAATTCCGCGCCGAGATTCCGGGGGCCGAGAACGACCCCCGATTCTGGGCCTCGGGCATTTCGCTTATCGCTCATCCGCGCAATCCGCACGTGCCCGCCGTGCATATGAACACGCGCTTTGTCGTCACCAGCAAGGCGTGGTTTGGCGGAGGCGCTGACCTCACGCCCCTATTGGAGCAGCGGCGACGGCAGGAAGATCCCGACACGATTGCTTTTCACGCGGCCATGAAGGCGGCCTGCGACGCTCATGCGGCGGTCGCTCCCTACGATAAGTACAAGAAATGGTGCGACGAGTATTTTTACTTGAAGCATCGAAATGAGATGCGAGGCATTGGCGGCGTTTTCTATGACTATCTCGACAGCGGCGACTGGGAGGCCGATTTCGTATTTACCCAGGAGGTCGGCCGTGCCTTTGCCAGCATTTACCCAGAGCTGGTGAGGCGGAATTTCGCCTTGCGCTGGAGCGATCGCGAGCGCGAAGAGCAACTGGTCCGGCGGGGGCGCTATGTGGAATTCAATCTGCTCTACGATCGAGGCACCATCTTCGGGCTGCGCACGGGGGGCAATATCGAGTCAATTCTCTCCTCCTTGCCGCCGGTGGTGAAATGGCCGTAGCGGGCAAAGGCGCGTCCGCGATCTTCAATTCGCGACAGCATTGACGATCATCACCGCGCCGCCACCGATCACGACGGCGTCGAGCATTGCCGTGTGAACATGGAGCGGCAAGCGGTCAACGAGCCTCTTGGCCAGAAACGCGCCCGGGAATGCCATGACGCCGATCAGCAAGGCGACCGTGATCACCTGCGCTGTAACTACCCCGGCGAGTCCGAAAGTCGCGAACTTGGCAAGCCCGATCCCAATGGAAACAACGGCGTCAGTCGCAACCACGGCGGCGCCCTCAAGACCGGCGGCCATCAGCAGCGAGAGGAGGATAATTCCGGCGCCGACAGTGCCGCCGGCGAGTGGTCCCCAGCCGAATGCGGCGGCCGCGAGCCCACGGTTCGAGAGCGCAAGGCCGCGCCGTCGCATCAGCCGACGCAGCGGCACGGTGGCAACCAGCATGGTGCCAATGACGATGAGAGCTCCTCTGCCGCTGAGCCTGGTATATCCCCAAGCGCCGATCACGCAGGTCGGCACCGCGCTGATGAGGACGATGTTTGCCCGGCGCAAATCGACCAAATGACGAAAGGCCGCAACCCGGCCGGTGTTGGTGAGCAGTGCGGAGAGCGAAATGATCGGCACGACGGGTTCGGCGCCGACAATCGGAACGAGCACCAACGGCATCAGTGCCCCGGTGCCATAGCCGGCCACCCCACCCACCACCGAAGTCAGGAGTGCAGTCGCCGCGATCAGCGCGAGCTGTGCAAGCGAAAGCTCGTCAATATCTGAGGTTACTTCGGTGCTCCTTTGCCAGCGAGTTTCTCGACTTCGGCAATTGTCCGCTTGTGCAGGCTTGCATCGAATTGAACGGCCAGGTGCTGTTGCGATATGGGGACGGTTTCGACGGATTGACCGCGCAGCTGCGCGCCGCCGAGTCCTAACATGAGCGGGCGGCTGTTGCAGTAGCAGATTGCCTTCGCGACGTTCTTGCCGAGCGACGCCATGCTCCAGGTAGGGGAGGGGTCATAAGCTATGAGCAGGTCGATTTTGTGTGGCTCCTTGCCATTGAGTTCCTCGGCGATCTGGGTGATCGCGAAGCCTCCGCCCGAATAGCCGATAAGGACCACCCTGTCGCTATGGTCGAGGTTTGTGATCTGCCAGGCGACTTCGCGTTGCGCCGTCCAGTTGTAAGTCGTGACGTCGGCGAATGCTTCGAGCTTGTGAGCAAGAAAGAGTATACCGGGCGAGACGGCATAGCCGTCCAATCCGATCAAGCCGCCCAGCAGGATAAAAACTTTTACCATTCCGACTGCCTGAAGACTGGAAAGGATCGCTTGCTCAGGCACGCCTGAGCAGGGCGAAGTGGCGGGATGCGCGGCGAGCCCCCTCGCTTGTGCGACCGAGAGTTCAGCCTGATGCGGCCGAAATTAAGACCGGGGCGGCAGATCGCAGCACTACGATTTCATAACCATAACAAGTGCTGAACCGCTGACATTTTTCGGCCTGGAGCGCCCCGAGGGGGCGTTGGGCAGCCATTGAACCAGCCGGCCCGGGGGCGCGACTAATGGATGGTCGCCTGGCAAAGGGGGCATCCGCTTGCGTTCGCGCACGTCCCGGTTTGAGGATTTTAATGTGGCGGCTGCTTTTGCAGTCTCGCTAGGCGTCTGTGCCGCGCTTGCCTTCGGCTATTATTGGCTCTTGCGGCCAACGGTTTTCCCGAACCAGGGGCTCGCCGCCTATAAACCGCCGCCAAAAACGATCGTGAGTGCTGTGCCCTGGGTTCCCCCTGAGCCCGGCTCGGAGGTTTATACCTCGTACGGCCGGGCAGAGCCGGCGCCGGAAGCAAAAACGGTAGCCCCGAAAGACGAGAAGAAAGCGCGCGAGGTCCCGCCAGCTCCGCGGCGCGAGCGTGCGGTGCGGGCGCGGCCAGCGCCGAGCTGGAACAACAACTATACGGCAGGCCGTTCCTGGGGCTGGCGTCCCTGGTTCTGAGACGCCCGGTTACGGCCGCGGCGCTCGCCCGGCCAGCGGGACGTGTACCCTGATTGCATCTCCGGTACATTTCTCGTTGCATCCTGATGGATGACGCACGACGAACGGCCGCTAGCGGCTAGCCCGGTTTGCGCGAGAGCAGGCGCGCCGGATATCCCGTAAAGCGCCGCACCGGGCGCAACGCCACGTGGCTGACAATGCGAGCAACGCCGAGTGCCTCGTCGTCGATAAGCTCGTTGGTCAGTTCCTGATACTCGGCAAGGTCCGGACATACGATACGAGCGATATAGTCGACCCCGCCGCTCACCTCCCAGCATTCGACCACGGAATCGATCGCACTGATGCGCTTTTCGAAACGGCCGTGATTGGCCTGCTTCTCCAGGATGATCTCGGCGAATACATTGACCGGCCGCGACAACTGGCGAAGCTCGATCACGGCCTGATATCCCGCGATAACCCCCGCCTGTTCGAGCCGGCGCACGCGTTCCAGACACGCGCGCGCAGACAATCCAACCCGCGCCGCCAATTTCTGAATCGTCGAGCGGCCATCCGCTTGCAGCGCGGCGAGAATTTTTACATCAATTGCATCGAGAGCCGGCGCTCGTTTTGCGACCATTGATTTTCGAGCCCGCGCAGTGATTGCTTCGTCCGCAACCCGCGCTGTTGGGTATCAACGCCGCCCAAACAGCCGATCGAGAAACCAGCCGTCAAGACCGCGTGCGGCAGGCGCAGCCGCAACCGTCCGCGGCGGCTCGGGCGCCGGCAACCCGGGCAGTGCCGAGGCGACCGTCACCCCACCTGCAAGACCCGGCAGGCCTGCGACCGCTATCCCTTGGTGCCCAGTTCTCATGACCCGACTCCAGATTTGGACCGGGAGTCCACCGCCCGTGGCCTTCCTGGTGGGAGATGAATCGTCATTGCCGAGCCAGACGCCGGTCACGAGGTGGCTGGTGTAGCCGATAAACCAGGCGTCCCGGAAGTCCTGACTGGTGCCGGTCTTGCCGGCTGCCGGCCAGCCCGGCAGCTGCGCCTTCTGCGCTGTACCCATCGTGAGTGTTTCCCGCATCATCGAATTCATCATTGCAACGTAGCGTCCTTCAATGATGCGGCCCAGACTTTGTGACGCATGGGCAAACAGAGTCTTGTTGCCGGTGCGCGTTCGTACCCGCTCGATCACATGTGCAGCCACCGCATTACCGCCATTCGCGAACGGCGCATAGGCAGAGACGAGCTCGATCAGCGAGACTTCCGATGTGCCAAGCGCGAGTGAGGGATTGGGCTCGAGCTTCGATGAGATGCCAAGCCGGTAGGCGGTCCGTGCCACTGCGACCGGTCCGAACTCGAGCGTGAGCCGTACGGACACCGTGTTGAGCGAGAGCGCCATCGCCTGGGTGAGCGTAACCGGTCCATGATATTCGTGGTTGTAATTCTCGGGTTTCCAGCCCTTGAGCGCAATCGGCTTGTCTTCGCGTACGGTTTCCGGCGACAGGCCACGCTCAAGTGCGGTAAGATAAACGAAGGGCTTGAATGCTGAGCCGGGCTGACGTTTCGCCGCGACGGCGCGGTTGTATTGGCTTTCAGCATAGTTCCTGCCGCCGACCATGGCGCGCACGGCGCCCTCGGGCGTCATGGCGATAATCGCGCCTTGGGAAACTTCGTACCTTTGTCCCTTGAGGGCGAGTTCCTCGTTGAGGGCATTTTCTGCCGCGGCCTGCAGAACCGGATCGATTGAAGTCTCCACAACCAGATCCTGCTCGACGCGTCCGACCAGATCATCGAGCACGTCCATAATCCAGTCCGCGACATAATTGATGGAGCCGCCGGCAATGGATTTGATCGCATGCGCAGGTTGCGCGAGCGCAGTCTTCGCTGCGGCTTCGGTGACGAAGCCGAGTTCGGACATGGCCGTGAGCACGGTCTGGGCCCGATGCTCGGCACCGGCCGGATTGCGGTTCGGCGCAAGTCGTGACGGCGATTTTACCAGGCCCGCGAGCATGGCGGCTTCGGCGATTTTCACTTGCCGCGCGGATTTTCCGAAATAGCGCTGGGCAGCCGCTTCGACGCCATAAGCACCGGAGCCGAAATACACCCGATTGAGATAGAGCTCGAGTATTTGTGACTTGCTGAGCTTGTGCTCCAGCCAGAGCGCCAGCACCAGCTCCTGCAGCTTGCGCCGGAGCGTGCGTTCTTGCGTGAGGAACAGGTTTTTCGCAAGTTGCTGGGTAATGGTCGAGCCGCCCTGCGACACATGCCGATGCAGCAGGTTGGCGAGGATCGCGCGACCAAGGCCGGTCGGATCGACACCGAAATGGCTGTAGAACCGGCGATCTTCGATCGCGACGAAAGCCTTCGGCAGATAGGGTGGAAGCTCCCTCAGCGAGACATCGGTTCCGCTCATCTCGCCACGGCTTACAAGGAGACGCCCGTCAATCCCGACAATCTCGACGGTTGGCGGGCGTTTTGGCACTTCGAGCGACTGGATGGGCGGAAGCGTCGCGGCGACGAAGGCAAGAGAGCCGACGCCCATGATGAGCGCCCAGACGCTCAGTACCAGTGTCCAGTAGGCGAGGCGCGCAAGCGGGCTCTTGCGGGAGCGTTTACGTCTGCTCGCGAGCGTCGAGGAGCCGCTGCCCACGGGAAATTTCTGGCCCTTCGAACCAGCAGTCCGCTTCGTCTGTGTCCCTTCCCGCTCCCCCATTTTTGCCCGTCCCCCCGTCTGCCGTCATGCCCCCGTCTTCTGAGGATTCTTGCAGATTGGGTCGAGCGCTTCGCGCGACCCAACGCGACGATTCCCAAGATGTCGGGCCTTGCAAGGGGCTCGACCCAACATGCGTCTGGATCGTCCGCAAGCGCGGACGCTGACGACGCAGAGTATGGGCACGTGATTTAAGAGGCGGTTACCGGTTTTACCCCGCCACGGCCTTGACCGGGTCCGATTTTGTGGGTTTGGCCGGGCTCTCGGGCTCTGGCGAGAACGGGCTGATGAGCGCTCGCTTGATTGCCGCCTGGCGCGTTGCCGACGTGATTTTCGCGCCAAACAGATCAGTGACGTAGAACACGTCGACGACACGCTCGCCGAAGGTGGCGACGTGCGCCGACGCAATATTGAGATTGAGCTTGGACAGCGTGCGGGTGAGCTCGAACAGCAAACCCGGCCGGTCAAGCCCCGCCACCTCGACCATGGTGTAACGGCTCGACCAGCCATTATTGACCGTCACCGCAGGGAGTAGAGCAAAGGCGCGCAACCGGCTCCTGCTGCTGGCCCGTTTGGCGACGACCTCCGGCAGACGCAGATCCCCGCGCAGCGCCTTCTCGATCATATCGGTCATGCGCTGGGCGCGGCGCTCCTCGTCGTCGTCGCGCTCGAACTCACGCGAGACCGCAATGGTGTCGAGCGCGCGACCGTCCGTGGTCGTAAAGATCTGCGCATCGACGATGTTGGCGCCGGCCACGGCGCAAGCCCCGGCGATGGCCGAAAGCAGCCAGGGATGATCGGGTGCAAGCACGGTAAGCTCGGTGACGCCGCGCGCGGCCGGAAACGAGACGCTGGTCGCAAGGGATTCGCGGGCTTGCGCGGCCGAGCGCAGGAAGTTCGCGTGTGCGATCTTGTGCGGGAGGTCGACCTTGAGCCAATAGGCGGGGTAATGAATCGCGATATAGGCTTGGCTCTCGGCCGCTGACCAATCCTTCATCTCGGCCACGAACTCGGCCTGTGCCGCGGCGACGCGCTGAGCGCGGTTGACTTCGGAGAAGCCGCCCGTGAGCACGGGCTCGGTCTCGTAATACAGCGTGCGAATGAGCTGCGCCTTCCAACTGTTCCACACACCGGGGCCGACCGCCTTGATATCAGCCGCTGTGAGGATCGTGAGCAGTTTCATGCGTTCAACCGATTGCATGACTGCGCTGAAATTCTCGATCGTCATGCGATCGGAAAGGTCGCGCGACTGGGCAACCGTCGACATCAGCAGATGGATTTCGATCAGCCATGCGACCAACTCGGTTTCTGCGGGCGAGAAGCCGAGCCGCGGACAGAGATTGTGTGCAACCCGGGCGCCTGCAATCGAGTGATCCTCGACTCGGCCCTTGGCTATGTCGTGCAGGAACAGCGCGACATAGAGCAGGTCGCGATGCCGCGGCTGGATCCCGCGCATGAGTTCGCTTGCGAATTTGGTGTCTTCGCTACGGTCCGCCTCGATGTCGGAAAGAACCCCGATGCAGCGCAGGAGATGCTCGTCGACCGTATAGTGGTGATACATATTGAACTGCATCATCGCCACAATGCGCCCGAAGACGGGAATGAACCGCCCCAGAACGCCCGCTTCGTTCATGCGCCGCAGCACAGTTTCAGCGTCGTTCTTTGACGTCAGAATTTCGAGAAAGAGCCGGTTTGCCTCTTTGTTTTCCCGCAGTGCCTCGTCGATCAACTTGAGCGAGCGGGTGGCGAGATGCATGGCGTCGGGATGAAACGCCAGATTGTACTTTTGAGCGAGGTGAAAAATGCGGATCAGATTGACGGGGTCGTGCTTGAACACATTGTCGTCGGCGACATTGATGCGGTTGTAATCGACAATGAAGTCATCGCTCTCCGTAAGGGGTTGGCGTGGGCGCGGCCGAAAGCGCGCCATCATCCGGCTGAGCACCGGCATCGGCTTGGCCTGGCGCTCTTCCAGCTTGGCGCAGAAGATGGCGGTGAGATCGCCCACGTCCTTGGCGACCAGAAAATAATGCTTCATGAACCGCTCGACCTCGCGCAGACCAGGGTGGGCGGTGTAGCCGAGCCGCACCGCGATCTCGCGCTGGATGTCGAACGAGAGCCGCTCTTCCGCGCGCCCAGTGAGAAAATGCATGTGACAACGCACCGCCCAGAGAAAATCGCCGCAGCGGCGGAAGCGGCGATATTCGTGCGGATCGTACACGCCGTGATCGATGAGTTGCTCGCGCTCGCGTACCCGATAGACGTATTTTGCGATCCAATAGAGGGTATGCAGATCGCGCAGCCCGCCCTTGCCGTCCTTCACATTGGGCTCGACGAGATAGCGGGATTGTCCCGCGCGGCGGTGGCGCTCCTCGCGTTCGGCGAGTTTGGCAGCGACAAATTCGGCGGCGGTTCCCTGTACGATCTCCTTGTCGAAACGTGTCATAAGATCATCGTAAAGCTTGCGGTCGCCGAGGAGATAGCGCGCTTCGAGGAGAGCGGTGCGCACCGTCATGTCGGTCTTGGCTTGGCGGATACATTCAGTCACGGATCGCGTGGCATGACCGACCTTCAGACCCATATCCCACAAACAGTAGAGCAGCGCCTCCGCCACCGATTCGCCCCAGGCCGTCTGCTTGTACGGAAGGAGAAACAGGAGATCGATGTCGGACCCCGCCGCAAGCACGCCGCGGCCATAACCGCCGGTCGCGACGATGGCCATGCGCTCGGCTTCCGAGGGGTTCTGCGCCGGATAGAGATGTTTCCCCGCGAATTCGTAGAGGACGTCGATAATTTCATCCTGCATCAGGGACAGTCGCTCGGCGCAATGCCTCCCGCCGCGGTCCTTGAGGAGTAAGGCCTCAATTGCGGCATGTCCGGCAGTCAACGCCGCCTTGAGCCGGCGCGATACAGCCAGCCGGAGATCATGCTCGCTGCCCGAATGTGCCCTCGCCAGCGCTTCAAGCTCGGCACGGATTGCAGCCGAGTCGAAGATTTCCACCTCGCGCCCGGCTTGTTCGTAAGGACTCAGCATGACGGCTTCATATGGAAAAGTGGACGTTGCGCGTGATAATGCGACGAGTCCGCCAAAACGCGCCCGGCGGAATCGACTCTTTTCCTCATTGACCTCTAACCATTCCTCTTTATATAGCATGTCCATTGCGCCGATTTGAGCAAGCAGCTTGCGGGCGCTTAACAAATGCAGCTAAAGCGCGGGGCCTGCCCCTCGCCAAGCTGACGGCGGGTCCAAAAATCCCGCCATCGTCAACCGGCCGTTCCGCGCAGCAAGGCTGCGCGGGCAGTGCCTTTGTATGGAGGGTCATCATGACCGCATTTGATCGCCGTCTGCTTCTGGGTGCCGCTTTGGGGCTCACGTTTCTTCCGGGTTCCAGCCTCTGGGCTGCCGACAAGCCTACGGAGATTCGCATCGATTGGGCGACCTATAACCCGGTCTCGATGCTTTTGAAGCAGAAGGGTTATCTGGAAAAGGAATTTGCAAGGGACGCAATAGCGGTCCGCTGGGTGCAGACCAACAGCTCGGCCAATGCGTTGCAATTTCTCAATGCTGGCTCCATTGATTTCGGCTCGACGGCGGGTTCTGCGGCTCTCGTCGCTCGCATCAACGGCAATCCAATCAAGTCGGTCTACGTCTACTCGCGCCCGGAATGGACGGCGCTCGTCACCACCAGGGACAGCAAGATCAACAAGGTCGAGGACCTCAAGGGCAAGAAAGTCGCTATGGTGCGCGGCACCGATCCGCACATTTTTCTCGTCCGCGCGCTGTTCTCGGTAGGCCTCACCGACAAGGACATCACGCCGGTGCTCGTTCAGCAGCACGCGGATGGCGGCAACCTGTTGATCCGCGGTGACGTGGATGCCTGGGCAGGGCTCGATCCCATGATGGCGCAGCACGAGATTAAGGACGGCGCGCGGCTGTTCTATCGAAATCCCGCGGCCAATACCTGGGGTATCCTCAATGTGCGCGAAGAATTCGCCAAGGATCACGCCGACATTATTCCGCGCGTGCTCGCCGCCTACGAGGAGGCGCGCAAATATGCGCTCGCCCATTACGACGAGCTCAAGCAGATCTTCATCGGCGTGACCAAGCTCGACGGCGATGTGGTGGACAAGCAGCTCAAGGAGCGCACGGAGCTCACGCACAACAAGATCGGCGCACCGCAGCGCGAATCCATCCTCGAAGCCGGCATTGCTTTGCAGAAGGCGGGTGTGATTGGTCCATCAGTCGATGTTAAAAAGGCCGTCGATGACCTCATCGACGATCATTATGTGACCGCTAGCAATTGACCGGCCTGAAGTTCGGAGACTGTTGAAACGGCATTGCGGTCGGCGGCCTGTTTATGTCTGTTGTCTCCATGGCGGTAACGGTCGGACCAGCGGCAGCAGAGCAGCAGCCGGGGGGTGCAAGTCTTGCCCGTTGGCTGCGGCCTGCTCTCGGTTTGGTGCTTCCCGTCGTTCTTGCCGCCTTCTGGGAGTTCGCCGTGCGAATGGGCTGGTCGAATGGCCGGCTCGTGCCACCGCCGTCGGTGATCTGGAATACTTTCGCCGATCTTGCTGCGAGCGGAGAGCTTGCCCAACACGCGTTAGCCACGCTCTGGCGAGTTGCATGCGGGTTTGTGCTTGGCGTTATTGCCGGAACCGTTGCCGGCGCCATCACTGGCTATTCGATCCTGACATTTCGCCTGCTCGACCCTACGCTGCAGGGGTTGCGCGCCGTCCCATCGATTGCCTGGGTGCCGCTGTTCATCCTGTGGTTCGGGATATTCGAGGCCTCCAAGATTATTCTGATCGCAGTGGGCGTGTTCTTTCCGGTCTATCTCGGCGTCATGGGGGCCGTGCTCTCCGTCGATCGCAAGATCGTGGAAGTGGGACGCGTATTTCGCCTGTCCGGATTCGCGATGGTGCGCCGCATCTTGCTGCCAGCAGTGATGCCGGCTTATGTGATTTCGCTGCGAGCGGGACTGGGACTTGGTTGGATGTTCGTGCTCGCGGCCGAATTTCTGGGCGCATCAACCGGGCTTGGCTTTCTTCTCATCGACGGGCAGCAACTGGGCAAGCCGGCGCAGATCGTGGCCGCCATCGTTGCTTTCGCCATTCTCGGCAAGGCAAGCGACTGGCTGATTGTTGTCGTCGCCTCACCATTCCTGCGCTGGCAGGACGTGGTCGCGCGCAGATAATACCGGGACGCCATGCTCGTTCTCGATCGTGTCGGCAAGACCTATCCAAACGGGGTGCATGCGCTTGACGGCATCTCGCTCGCGGTCGCGCTCGGTGAGATTGTCGTCGTCATCGGAGGCTCCGGTTGCGGCAAATCGACGATGCTGCGCGCGATTTCAGGCCTCGATACCCCCACCCAAGGCAAAGTCGTGCTGGACGGGACCGTCATTACCGCGCCGCACGAGCAGATCGGCATGGTGTTCCAGGAGCCGCGGCTTCTGCCCTGGCTGTGCGTCGCCGACAACGTGGCCTTCGGACTCGGTTATTATCCCGCGGAGGAGCGCACGGAGCGCGTCGCAAGCGCACTCGATCGCGTGGGCTTGAGCGAAAAGGCGCGTATGTGGCCGCGCGAGCTCTCCGGCGGCCAGGCGCAGCGCGTCGCCATTGCGCGCGCATTGGTGCCCCGGCCCGAAGTCCTGCTGCTCGACGAGCCATTCTCCGCGCTTGATGCCTTCACCCGCGCTGATCTGCAGGACCACTTGCTCGATCTGTGGGCGGATGCAAAGCCGACGCTGGTCATGGTGACTCACGATGTCGAGGAAGCGATCGTTCTTGCCGATCGCATCGTGGTCATGCGTCCGCATCCCGGGCGGATATACGAAGAGATTGGGTGCGATCTGCCGCGCCCGCGCGACCGTCAATCGGCGGCCTTCGACTTCGTCAAACGCCGCGTGCTGGCGGCTCTTGACCGCTCGCTCGAACGGACCGTCGTTACCGATGACGGAGAGACCAAGGCGGCCGCCGGCGGCGGGATGTGGTGGTGAACAGGTATCAGATGTCAGAGATCAGA
>CATPCO010000183.1 GCA_955652925.1 uncultured Xanthobacteraceae bacterium
ATCGCGAGCGCCCGCCGATAGGCTGCGAGCGCGTCGGTCCAATTCTGCTCGGCGCGGCGCACGTCGCCGAGCTGGTTCAATGTTATGGCGAGGTCGCGCTGGAGCAGCGGCAGCTGCGGAAATTCCTTGACCAGCGCCTGCATGATCGCAAGCGAGCGTTGCGCGGCATCGAGCGCGGCGGTGCGGTTTCCCTGGCTGAGGAAAGCATCCGAAAGCTCGTTGAGCGACACCGATTCAAGCCGGCGCAGATCCGCCGTGGTACCAGCGCCTGCGAGCTGGCGCTGCAAGCCTTGCACGCGTTCGAGAATGTTGTTGACGAGATCGACCGGCATGCCCGGGCGACTCTTGAACTCGCGGGCGAGATCAAACACCAGCGTCTCGGCCGTGCTGGTCGCGGCAGTGAGCGCGGTCTGGGCACGTTCGCGCTGGACATTGGCAACGCGCCATTGCCATGCGGCGAGGCTTGCAAGCGAGAGCGCAAGCACGAGACCGGCGGCCGTTGCCGCAAGAATACGGCGCTGGCGCCGGCGCTCCTTTTCGCGCCGGTGGGCGTCGGCCGCAAGCGAATCCGAGATGAAGGAGCGCATCTCGGCGGACAGGTCCTCGCCGAAACGTTCAATCAGCTGGGCTGCGCCGGCAATCAGCGCGGGGGAAGTTGCGAGGAAATCGCCCTTCGCGGCAAGCGCGGCGCGCGACCATTCCGCAACCATGGGCTCGAGCGTGTAACGCACGCGAATGAGCGCCGCGTTCTCCTTGATGATAGCGACCGCGGCCGGAACCGCCCGCAACAAGGCTTCGTGCACGGGACGCACCAGCACCGTGCCGGCCGCCTCTTCCGTCGTAAGCAGCCGCTGCGCCACGAATTCATCAATCAATGCCGTGCGCGCACCGTCGCCGCGCTCGAATGCATGGCGCGAGACGGGCGTAATGGTGAGCGCCTCCAGGCTGCCGTCGGGAGCGATCACCACGTCGCGAACAAAGGCGGTAATGAGCCGTGGCAGCGCCGCGAGCGCATTGCGGTCAAGCGTCGCCACCGCCTCCTCGGCGGTGCGCGCGACGGCCGCAGCCATTCCGGGATAATCCGCAAAGCGCAAGACGCCGTCCGCGCGTTGAGCTTCGGCGTCATAGAGCCGCTGCAACGTCATTTGCAGCAGCGGAAGGGCGTCCCCTCCTTTGGCATCGGCGACGAGAACTTCGGCGAGCGAGCGGCCTTGCGTGTCGCTCTCGTACGCAAGCGGCGGATGACAGGCCGCGACCGGACGGAGCACAATCTCTTCCAGCTCCGATGGCGACGGCGGGAGCAGATCCATGGTCGCGCCGTTGTTGTCGAGCAGCGCGAGGAAGGATTCGACCGCCTGAAATCGCCCGTAAGAGTCGCTGCGCAGCGCGGCGATGACGCAGGCCAGGTCGGCCGCGACCAGCTTGCGCAGCAGGCCAGCGAAAAGCTCGACCTGGGCGGGGTCCGCCTCGACGAACAAACGTTCGAGCTGATCAATGCCGAGCAGAAGTCTTGCCGGCCGCGACGCGTCGTAGCGCAGGCTCTGCCTGCGCGCGTCGGCCACGCGGGCGAGCGCGCTGCGAATGGGGGCGAGCGCGGCGCCTCCCGCGGCCACGAACAGTTCAGCCAAGGCAGCGTCATTGTTGAAATCGCCGGCACGCAATTCCACGCCGAGCGCCCGCTCGGCGAACAGCGCCTGCGCCAGCTGGGCGAGCGGCTCGGCGCCGGCAGGGATGATTGCAGTGCGCCACGCATCGATGTCGGGGATGACCCCGGGCGCGGTTACCCGCGGCACGATGCCGGCCCGCAGGAGCGACGATTTCCCCGATCCGCTTGCTCCGATCAGGAGCAGGAACGGCGCACTGCGCAGCTTGGCGGTGGCGCGCGCGATGGCGCTTTCGCGGCCGAAAAAGACCGGCGCATGGCCCGCATCGAAGGCCGCGAGGCCGCGAAACGGAGAGCCCTTGAGCGCGCGGTCCCACACCGGGCCTTGCGCGACCACGCCGCGACGCTCGAGCCATTGCCGCAAACAGGCTTCGAGCTTGCGCTCGAAATCATCGACCTCGGTGAAGCTCTGATATCCGGCGGTGTTGTAGCCCTCTGCGCTTTCGGTCCAGCGCTTCCAGACCGATTGCAAGAGCTGATACTGCTCCATCTCCTCACCGGCGCGGTCGGCCCGCAGCAGCACATCGGCGGTCTTGCGGAAGAGATAAACGTCGGGAGTGCCGTTGTGCTTTCGGCTCACTTCGACCGCGGTCTCGAATTCGAGCACGGTGCCGCTCTCGTAGGCCGAGCCGTCGGCGCGTTGCCAGATGCCCGGATTGAGCTTGAGCCCCGCGCGCTTCCAGACAATGCACAGCACCATGTCGGTTGCCGACATGTTGTCGAGGGCAGCGTCGATTGCCTCCTGGAATGAATGCGCGGCGGTGTAGAAGGCGTCCTCCCAGCGCAGCACGTCGAGATGGACGCGGCCTTCAAGCTCGCCGTTGAGGCGGTCGGCGAGGAGCTTGACACGCGCGCGCTCCGCGGCGACGTCGGACGGCGAGGACACGAAAATGCGCAGCGTCTCTGCAGGCACGGCTAATACTGCTGTCGTCTCTGCAATGGGGGCACAGCAGAACCACGCAACAGGCCTGCTCCCTCCCCCCTTGTGGCAGGGCAATCGCATATGACAAGCGTCCCGCAGACCCCGGACGGGAAGCACATCGCGGTCGTGAAGCTTGTAGGGGCGGGTTTTAAACCCGCCCTTGTGCCCCAGGCTCGCTGCGAGAGAATTGCCGTCATCAGCTGCTCAATCGAAGTTCGTACGGCTACGCTCGGATCAACTTCATACACCGTGAATGCCGAACGAGGGCGGGTTTGAAACCCGCCCCTACAAGAACCACCAGCGTAGTGCCGCTTCACGGCCTCGATTTTGATGAAATCCGTGCCTCACACTCGCACCGTTCCTTCTCTCGCTGCTTTCTTTGCCCGCCGCACGTCAGGCGCAACGGCCTCGGCGGCAAGCGCGTCGAGTGCGGCGTCGAGGGGGAGCACGCTCTGGCCTTCCTTGCCAAGGCGGCGGATTGACACGGTGGCGCCGGCCGCCTCCTTGCGGCCAACGACGAGCAGCGCCGGAACCTTCGCGAGCGAATGCTCGCGCACCTTGTAATTGATCTTCTCGTTGCGCAGATCTTCCTCGACCCGCAAGCCTTTGCGTGCAGCGGCGGCCGCCACGACACGCGCGTAATCGTCCGCCTCATCCGTGATGGTGGCAATGACGGCCTGCAGGGGCGAGAGCCACAGCGGCAGGTGGCCGGCATAGTGCTCGATCAAAATGCCCGTGAAGCGCTCGAGCGATCCGAACATGGCGCGGTGGAGCATCACCGGGGTGATCTTGTTCGAGTGCTCGTCGATGTAGAACGCGCCGAGCCGTCCGGGCAGGTTGAGATCGACCTGCACGGTGCCGCATTGCCAGTCACGGCCGATGGCGTCGCGCAGCACATATTCGAGCTTCGGGCCATAGAACGCGCCCTCGCCCTGGTTGAGCGTGTAGGGCCGTCCGGATGCCTTGAGCGCCGCCATCAGGGCGGCCTCGGCCTTGTCCCATACCGCGTCGTCGCCGATGCGCTGCGCCGGCCGGTCGGAGAATTTGATGGTGACGTCGGAGAAACCGAAGTCCTCATAGATCGACAAAATGAGATCGTTGATCTTGAGACTTTCCTCGGCGATCTGGCCCTCGGTGATGAAGACGTGCGCGTCGTCCTGGGTAAACGCGCGCACCCGCATGAGCCCGTGCAGCGCGCCGGATGGCTCGAAGCGATGCACCTTGCCGAATTCGGCAATCTTGAGCGGCAGGTCGCGATAGGACTTGAGCCCGTTCTTGAAGATTTGAACGTGACCCGGGCAGTTCATCGGCTTGATGACATAGACCCGATCGTCGTCGTCGCGGGGCTCGGTGAGGAACATCAGGTCGCGATATTTCTCCATGTGACCGGACGCGACCCAGAGCGAGGAATCCATGAGCTGGGGCGAGTTCACCTCCACATAGCCCGCCGCTGCCTGCCGGCGGCGGATATAGCCTTCGAGGATCTGGAACAGTGTCCAGCCTTTCGGGTGCCAGAAGACCGAGCCCGGCGCTTCCTCCTGAAAATGGAAGAGATCCATTTCCCGGCCCAGCCGGCGGTGGTCACGCTTCTCCGCCTCCTCGATTTGCTTGAGATAAGCCGCAAGCTGCTCGGGCTTGGCGAAGGCGGTGCCGTAGATGCGAGAGAGCATCTCGCGATTGGAATCGCCGCGCCAATAGGCGCCGGCGACTTTCATCAGCTTGAAGGCGTTGCCGACCTTGCCGGTCGAGGTCATGTGCGGGCCGCGGCAGAGATCGAACCACTCACCTTGTTTGTAGATCTTGATCTCCTGGTCTTGCGCAATGGCATCGATCAGCTCGACCTTGAACAGCTCGCCCTTGTCGCGAAAGATGCGCCTGGCCTCCGTGCGCGACCAAACCTCCTTGGTGAACGGTTTGTCGCGCGCGATGATCTCGCGCATCTTGCTTTCGATGGCGGGAAAATCATCGGGCGTGAACGGCTGGTTGCGGAAGAAATCGTAGTAGAAGCCGTTCTCGATCACCGGGCCGATGGTGACCTGAGTGCCGGGCCAGAGCGTCTGCACGGCTTCCGCGAGCACATGCGCGGCATCATGACGGATGAGCTCGAGCGCGCGCGGGTCATCGCGGGTGAGAAATTCGATCTTTGCATCCCGCTCGATCGGGTCGGCGAGATCGGCGAGCCTGCCGTCGAGCGCCATGGCGACCGTGCGCCTGGCAAGCGAGGGCGAGATTGACCTGGCAATCTCGCTACCGGTGATGGCGCTGGGATATTCCCGGCGTGCGCCGTCGGGAAAGGTAAGCGCAACCATGCTCGTCTCCTGCTCACTCGCTGCCTACGAATGCAGGTAAGCGTCGCCGGACCGCGCAAGGGTAAGGGCCGGGCGCGCCGGTCCGGATGGGGCGCCGTCAGCCGGCGCGAGTTATACACACGGCGGGTGGGGCGCAAGGTGGCGTCGGGCGCGCGCGAGCGCTGCCGCGCTAGTCCTCTAAATCCCGCCCGATAGCTACAATTCGAAGGTAAGGCGTTCAAATCTCTCAGGGTTCGTCCGTTGGGTTCGTTTTGGCAAAACCCCGAAACTGGTTGCACGATTGTCAAT
>CATPCO010000184.1 GCA_955652925.1 uncultured Xanthobacteraceae bacterium
GCTTTACCCTCAATCCGCTGTCCAGGGATTACTGGGTGCCCCGCTTGAAGCGGGGCATGACGAGGGAGAGATTTGTGGCGAGGCTTAAGTTAGCGCCTATGGGGTTCCGCCCCCGGATTTCGCTTCGCTCAATCCGGGCTACGGCTACCAAGCGCGGTGCGCAAGCGCGTCCATGAGGCTTCGTCAGCCGGAAGGCCGAAGCGCAACCAGGTCGGGTTCTCGGGGAAGCGGCGCACGAGAATACCAGCGCGGCCCAGGTGCTCAAACAGCTCTTTCGCAGCCGGGCAGCGCGAGAGCCGGAACAACGGCGTGCCGCCGATCACTTCGAGTCCCGATTGGGATAAAAGCTCGTCGAGTCGCTGCGCATCGCGACAGAGCCGCTCGCGCGTTGATTGCGCCCATGCGGCATCCGCCAACGCAGCCTCACCGACCCCGACCGCGGGACCGGACACGGCCCACGGCCCCAGCCATGCGGCTATTCGCGTCGTAATGGCGGGCGCCGCGAGCGCAAAGCCGAGCCGCAGCCCCGCGAGCCCGAAAAATTTGCCGAACGATCGCAGCACCACGATGTTGCCGCGGTCCACCTCGCCGGCAAGGCTCGTGCCGGCAGGAGCGACCTCCACGAAGGCCTCGTCCACCATGAGAAGCCCGCCGTGCGATCGCAGCTTGGCCGCAATTGCGAGCAACGCCGGCGGCGGCACAATGCGTCCATCCGGATTGTTCGGGTTGACAACAATGGCAAGGTCTGCGCCCGCAAGGTCGTGGAGCTCGCCGACTTGTTTCGTGTCGTGTCCGGCGAGAGCAGCGACGCGGACATGCTCCGAATAGGTCGGCCCCAGCACCGCGGCGCGTCCGCGCGGTAACAATGCCGTTGTCGCGGGCAGCAGAATCTGTGTGCCTGGCGCCGCCACGACGTGATCCGCAGAGGAGGCCTTGTAGAATCGCGCCGCGGCCGCAATGAGCCGATCGAGCGCGGACCGTTGCGGCAACTGCGCAAAGAGCCCGGACGGCAGCTCCGGCAAAGGATAGGGATTGGGATTGATCCCGGTCGACAAGTCGATGAATGGTTCCGGCGCCTGCGGAAATTGCTGTCGCGCTGTGCCGAGATCGCCGCCGTGCGGGAGAAAACCCGAATAAGGGCTCATGGCCATTACGCTCGCCTTGCTTGCGCTCCTCATCGAGGCCGCCTTCGGTTATCCCGATTGGCTGTTGCGCACAATTGGACACCCCGTGACATGGATGGGTCGCTGCATTGAGCTGCTCGATCAAGTCTCCAATCGCGAGGCTATGAGCAGCGCCACGCGGCGGACGGCTGGATGCGCCGCTATCGTTGTGATTATCGGCGTTGCGGGCGGTATTGCGTATGCGCTCGAACGCCTTCTCATCTCGTGGCCGTTTGCCACATTAACTCTCGCAATTCTGGCCAGCAGCTTGATTGCCCAGCGCGGTCTCTATGATCACGTAGGTCGCGTCGCAGACGCGCTCGAGAAGGAAAGTCTCCCCGCTGCGCGAGAAGCGGTGTCGCACGTCGTCGGACGGGACCCGGGGGTCCTGGATGAAGCGGGGGTTGCACGCGCGGCAATCGAGAGTCTTGCGGAGAATTTTTCCGACGGCATCGTGGCGCCCGCCTTTTGGCTCGCCACTCTTGGATTGCCCGGCGGCGCGGTCTACAAGGCCATCAATACCGCTGACAGCATGATCGGCCATCGCACGCCGCGCTATCAGGCATTCGGGTACGCAGCGGCGCTGCTCGACGATCTCATCAATCTGCCGGCATCTCGACTTTCCGCAGTTCTTATTGTCGCGGCTGCTGCCATCACTCGCACCGCTTCCGCGACTCAAGCGTGGCAAGCCATCCTGCGCGATGCGTCCCACCATCGATCCCCTAATGCAGGGTACCCCGAAGCGGCGATGGCCGGCGCACTTGGTGTCGCCCTCGCCGGGGCGCGTGTTTATCACGGGGTCGAAGTCGCTGATGCGATCATGGGAAACGGTCGTCGCGCTGCGACCGCCGCAGACGTCCGTGCCGCTCTTTCCCTTTATGTACGTGCTGATGCCATCCTGATTGCGCTCACGGCCGCGCTGGCCTTTCTCATTAACGCGCTAGCCTGAGCAGCCGATCGAGATCGACCTGCGCAGCGATATGCGCCGCCAGACGATCAAGCGTGTTCTCGATGACGGCATCATAGGCAATGGCAGGCGCACCGGCAGCAAGCCGCGCCAGCCAGGCGCCGCGCTGCCGGTCGTGGGCAAACAGCCCATGGATATAGGTGCCGTTGATGCGGCCGTCGGAGGAGGTCGCTCCTTCCGGTGATTCCTCTGCAAGCCGCGCAAACGGCCGCGAGCAGTCCGCACCCGTTGTCGCTCCCATGTGCATCTCGTAGCCGCAGAGCGCGACGCCATCGCTCGTCTCGCCGCGGACTGGTTCGAGCGTCTTGTCGCCGGTGAGCACGGTTTCAACATCGAGCAGTCCGAGGCCTTCGACCATGGCGGGCGGCCCTTCGATGCCTTGCGGATCACTGATCGCGCGACCGAGCATCTGGTAGCCGCCGCACAGGCCGAGGATGTAGCCGCCGCGACGCACATGGGCAGCAATGTCGATGTGAAAGCCGGCGCGGCGCAGCACCGAAAGGTCTGCAATGGTCGCTTTCGAGCCCGGCAGAATAACGAGCGCGGCATCCCCGGGCAGCGCCGCAGGAGGCCGCACCCGCACCAGCTCGATCGAAGGCTCGGCATCGAGCGGGTCGAGGTCATCGAAATTGGCAATGTGCGGCAGGATCGGAACGGCAACCCGCACGCGCGCCCGCGGCTTTTTGGGCGCGGGTCCATCGAGCGCGAGCGCATCTTCGGCGGGAAGCATTCGTGCGTCAGCGAAGAAGGGAACGAGGCCGAGCGGTTCCCAGCCTGTTGCTTGCGCGATCTTTGCCATGCCGTCCGCAAACAGCGCCGGATCGCCGCGAAACTTGTTGACCAGGAAGCCGCAAATGAGCGCGGCGTCTTGCTGCGCGATCACGGCCTTGGTGCCGACAAGGCTCGCAATCACGCCGCCCCGGTCGATATCGCCGATGAGCACGACCGGCACATCGGCGGCGCGCGCGAACCCCATATTGGCGATGTCGTTTCCTCGCAGGTTGATTTCCGACGCACTGCCTGCGCCTTCAACGAGCACGATGTCGGCTTCGCCGCGCAGACGCGTGAAACTCTCCAAAACGAACGGCAACAAAGTGGGCTTCATCGCCTGGTAGGCGGCAGCCTTGGCGCTGCCATGAACGCGACCCCGCACCACGATTTGCGCGCCCGTCTCGCTCTGCGGCTTCAGCAGCACCGGGTTCATGTGCACTGTCGGGGCGGTGCGCGCGGCACGCGCTTGCAGCGCCTGGGCGCGGCCGATCTCCCCGCCGTCGGCGGTGACGGCAGCATTGTTGGACATGTTCTGCGGCTTGAACGGACGCACCTTCAAGCCGCGATTCGCGAATGCACGGGCGATGCCGGCAACGATCAGCGATTTGCCGACATCCGATGCCGTGCCCTGAAACATCAGCGCACGTGCCGCCACTTCAGAACTCGATGCCGGGCTGCGCCTTCACGCCAGCGGCAAAATGATGCTTCACCAGGGTCATTTCGGTGACGAGGTCAGCTGCAGCAATCAGCTCGGGCTTGGCATTGCGGCCGGTAACGACGATGTGCAGCCCCTCGCGGCGGCCGCGCAGTGCCGCAATCACCGCGGCGAGATCGAGATAATCGTAACGCAGCGCAATATTGAGCTCGTCGAGAATGACGAGCGCAAACGCGAGATCCGCGATGAGCTCGAGTGCTTTCGCCCAGGCGCGCTCGGCGGCCGCGACATCGCGCTTGAGATCCTGCGTCTCCCAGGTAAAGCCTTCGCCCATGGTATGCCACGAGACCTGATCGCCGAATGCGGCCAGCGCGTCGCGCTCGGCGCTATGCCAGCCGCCTTTGATGAATTGCACGACGCCGACACGCTTGCCGCGCCCGAGCATGCGCAGGGCGAGACCGAACGCGGCGGTCGATTTCCCCTTGCCCGTGCCGGTATGGACAATCAGAAGGCCTTTCTCGGTCTTTTTCTCAGCAACCTCGGCGTCCTGCACCGCTTTGCGTTTTGCCATCTTGGCGCGATGGCGTTCGGCCTCCGCCTCATCGAGCGTTCTGGTCATGGCGATCCCTTCACGACGAGCGGCAGCCCGGCAACGAGAAGAACCACGCGGCCGGCGCGCGCGGCAACGCGCGCATTGAGCTGCCCCTGGAGGTCCCGAAAGCGCCGCGCAAGGGCGTTCTCCGGCACGATACCGGAGCCGACCTCATTCGATACCAGCACTGCCGGGCCCGCGCGCGCATCGAGTGCGGCCTCAACCTGCGTGAACTCGCGCTCGACATCGGCATCGGCGAGCATGCGATTGCTGAGCCACAGCGTGAGGCAATCAACGAGAAGCGGCAATCCGGGCGGCGACTGCGCAATGGCGTTTGCGATTTCATGCGGGGCCTCGACGGTGTGCCAGCCGGTTGCCCGGCGCCGGCGATGGGCTGCGATCCGCTCCGCCATTTCGGCATCGCAGGCTTGCGCGGTTGCGATATAGACCCAAGGCGCGGGCAGCGCGGTGATCAGGCTCTCGGCGTATCGGCTCTTGCCCGAGCGTGCACCGCCGAGAACGAATGTAAGCTTTGTCGCTTTGCCTGCCTCGATCAACGCATCAGGCGCTCGGAATGAGCTGTCCCATCAGGACGACGAAGCCGGCACCGAGAACGGCGGCTCCAGCGAGGCGCGGCGCGAGCTCGCGAATGCCGACGCGCGCTCGCCTCACGAGGAGCGCCACGCCAGTGGTGAGCATTGCTTGCACGGCAACGAGGCCCAGGAGATAAGCGCCGAGCGGCGTGGTCTCGGCACCGTAGATGGATTCGCCGAACGCATAGCCATGGAAGAACCCGGTGACGGCGAACAGGACAGCCCATGCGGCAGCCGGTAGAGCGCGTCCCTGCGCGAGCGACAAGCCAACAACCATCACGGAGAGAGCGACCAGGGTTTCCGCCGCGGGCAATGCGATGCCGCTTACGTGCACCTGCACCCCCGCAGCCATGGCTGCGATGAAGGCGACCGGCAGCACTAGGCTCAGCCTGCTTGCGCCGACCACAACGCCGACCGCGAGCAGAGCGGCGAGGTGCTCCGGTCCAATGACGGGATGTCCAAGCCCCGACAGCAGCCCTTCAAGAAAGGTCGACGGCAACTTGCCGCCCATGACATGGTGCGCCGACGCAGGCGCCGTGAGGAGAAAAAACGGGGTTGCAAACAGTATGGCGCGGCGAAGCGCAACCGGAATGTTCATGCGAGGGCTCCTCCCAACCGAGGACATTGTCGCCGTGACTATAAGCGGTATGGAAACTGTTCTCAATGCGCCACGGCCGAGAGCGACGAGGCACACCATAGAATCCGGTTCGTAGTTCGTAGGTTGGGTCGAGCGCTTGCGAGACCCAACACCTTTCCCGCGCTGCTCAATGTTGGGTCTCGTGAAGAACTCGACCCAACCTACAACGCGGGAAATGCCGGTAGGTGGGGTCAATTGACCGCCTGCTCGACAAAACTGCCGTCGAAAATCACCGATTTTGGCGGTACCGGTTCCTTCATGTCGCCAAGATCGACCAGGCCTGCGGCCATCTTCCCATAGGCCC
>CATPCO010000185.1 GCA_955652925.1 uncultured Xanthobacteraceae bacterium
AAGCAGGAGCTCACGAAGCCGCCGGGCCGAGCGCAGGGAAGCTGAGCGAACCGCTTGCTGCCTTTGCGATTACGTGGCGCGTCTTGGGAAGCCTAATACGATATAAAGAACGTTAATCGGCGTTTAGCTAAAACGCGCTTGTTCATAACAATTAGTCAATGCCCCGGCGCTAGTCTAAGGCTTGCGTAGTCTTCGACTGACGGCCGCCGATCATGTTTGTCGCTTTGATCCGCAGACTCTTGCTCGAGCCGATGCGCCGCCTGGGGCTCCGTGCGCTCGTTCATCGCACAGAGGGCGCGACCGTGGTCGAATTCGGACTCGTGGTCGCCCCCTTTATTGCGCTGCTGTTCGCAATATTGCAGACCGTATTGGTGTTCTTCGCGGGGCGGGTGCTCGATACGGCGGTTGCTCAGTCCGCCCGGCTGATCCTGACCGGGCAAGCGCAGGATCAGGGTTTTAGCCAGAGCGCCTTTGCCAATGCTGTCTGCGGGAAGATCTACGCGCTGTTCACATGCGGCAATCTAATGATCGACGTGCAGACGGCGAGCTCGTTTTCAAATGCGAACACGTCAACGCCCACCCTCACGTTCAATGGGAGCGGCAGCGTGACGAATAGCTGGCAGTACCAGCCGGGCAATCCCGGCGACATCGTCGTGGTGCGCGTGATGTATCAGTGGCCGGTATTTCTCGGACCCCTGGGCTTCAATCTTTCCAATCTGGGGAACGGCAAGCGGCTGCTGACGTCGACGGCCGCGTTCAAGAATGAGCCGTATCAATGAAATCCGTGGCTGTCAGATCTGGCGCGCTTTCGCGCATTCAAGATTTCTACCGGGATCGCAAAGGCGTCTCGGCCGTCGAGTTTGCGACCGTCCTGCCGTTCATGCTCATCGCCTATCTTGGCAGCGTGGAGGTCGGAAACGGGATCAACGCCAAAGTGAGGGTGGCACAGACCACCCGGACGGTGGCAGATCTGGCCACGCAGTATTTCACCATCAAGAATGCAGACATGACCGGCATCCTTAGCGCATCGAGCGCGGTCATGGCACCTTTTTCGACCAGCTCTCTGGTCATAACCTTGTCCGAGGTCACGACCGATGCGTCCGGGAACGCGACCATCACCTGGAGCGACTCGCTCAATGGTACCGCGCGTGCGGTGGGCCAGCCCGTGACGCTTCCGAGTGGGCTTCAGACCCCGAACATCTCGCTCATCTGGGCGGAAGTAAAATACGCCTACACGCCCAATCTCGGTTATGTGATGACCGGCACGCTCAATCTGTCCGACCAGGTGTACATGTATCCGCGGCTGGCGAATTACGTGATCCGCTCCAATTCCTGATGTTTAGCATGGGCTTATCCGCCCGGAGTGGTTATCTCGTTAGGCGCGCTGTTGCCACGGCCTTCTGAAACAGCGCCTGCATCGCGGCCGAGATATCCTGATCCGTTTTGACCTCGAAATACAGTTGAGGCGAGGCGCAGTTCTGCAATGTGGGGCCGATCTGGGACTGGAACGGCGCGATATAAGTATTGTACCAGGAATTCGTCGGCAACGGCAGATAAGTCGTGTACAAGACCGCGATCCTGATCCCCCGGTTCTTGATCGTGGTGCACCAGCCGTTATCCATCAGCGATTGCTGGCGGTTGCCGTTGACCATCTCGTCCTCGACTCCGTCCGTTACGAAGAACAGGACCTCCTGCGGTTTATCGCCTATGCTTTTTGTGCCGCCGCCGGGATTAGGCATGGTGGAATTGATGTTGCTCATCGCGTTGTCGTAGTTGGTAATCGCGTCGTTGCTCCAGTTCTGATAGGGCACCTGATAGATATCGATATTTGCGGCCTTCGTCTGTGCCGTAGTAAGGCTAGATGTCAGCGAGGCAATCGTGTTGAACCCGATATTGAATGTGTAGATCGCCACCCGATATTGGTTGTTGTTCGCCTGCATGCTCTGCTGGGCCGTGGTCATCAGGTTCTGCGTCGCCTGGCGCAGCTTGTCGATGCGCAGCGTCACGCCAAGCCGCCTCGCGAGGCCATAGTAATCGTTGGGCGAGGTATCGGACTCGTGGCACCCGAACCCGCACTTATCCGGCGTGTTGGCGACCAAGGTGTTGATGTCCGCCGTCGTTGCGCCGATCGCCATTGACGGCGAGTTGTCGAGCAGAAGGTAGAAGTCGATGTTCGGCAGCACCGACGAGCTTGCCTGCGAGGTGCCGTTGATCGGCCAGGCGCTCTGGTGCAGGATGTTGCCGAATGCGTTTTGCGAGGTCGCGGTATATGACACCGTGACCGTGCGGTTGAGCCCGCTGTCGGTCACGGCCACGTTCAGATTGCTTGGGCTGTAATTCAGGCCGGTAATGGCGTTGGCTTTGGAGTTGAAAAGATTTTGTGCCGCCGCCGTCGCCTGCGCGTCGTTCTTCGCCATCATGGCAGGCGTGACAGCGGCGATGGCGGCCGCATCGGCAGCAGCGTCGAGCTGAGCCTTTTTCAGCTCAGCCGAAGTGTAATCCATCGCCATGCCGGCTAGAAAGACGATCGGCACCAGCGAGAGCGCAAAGACCAGGGCGATATTGCCCCGGCGATCCTGCAAGAAATGATCGAGTGCCGGACTATTCATGATGCATCCTTGGACGCAGGCGAGAGGTGAGGGCGCAAGCCTGGCAATAAATGTATTGTTAAGACATTGATTTTTGGTTGCTGCGATATCGCAGCCCCTCCGGCGCCAGGAGAGATTGCCTAAAACTTCATGAAACAGATGTCGGAAAAACTCCAAATTGCCTTGAGGTTTTGCGCACCATAGCCGGGTGTGGTCGTTTTGGCGCTGCCGGCCTCCGGCCAATTGCGTTATCGCATCGTCTCCATCACCCGGATCGCGGCCGGACCCAGAATGACAACAAACAATACCGGCAGAAAGAACAGGATCATGGGCACCGTCAACTTGGGGGGAAGCGCCGCAGCCTTTTTCTCTGCTTCCGACATGCGCATGTCGCGATTTTCCTGCGCCATCACGCGCAGGGTTTGCGCCAGCGGCGTGCCATAGCGCTCAGCCTGCTGCAGCGCCATGCATACTGATTTCACGCCTTCGAGGTTGGTACGCTTGGCCAGGTTCTCGTAGGCTTGCCGGCGATCCTGCAGGTAGGACAACTCGGCATTGGTCAGCGTGAGCTCCTCCGTCAGCGGGATGGATTGCGAGCCGATCTCCGCGGCCACCCGCTTGAATCCGGCCTCGATCGACATGCCCGATTCCACGCAGATCAACAACAGATCGAGGGCGTCCGGAAACGCCCGTTTAATCGAGAGCTGCCGCCGCGTGATCTTATTCTTGATGTACAACACGGGCAAATGCATCCCGAGATAAGTTGCTCCGATGCAGAGGCCGATTTTGACCACGGCAGGCTGGTCGAGTTCGATCACGACAAAAACGTAGAACAGCGAAGCAACCAACATCACAGCGGGCACGATCAGCCGGAAGAACAGAAATGTTATATAAGGTGCATGGCCGCGATATCCGGCCTGCACCAGGAGCGCGCGCGCCTCTTCCTGGCCCACCCATTTGTTCAGGTTGAACTGATCGACGATCGTCTGCATGTACTGCTTGGGCGATCGGCGCAGACTTATTTTCTCGCCCCGCGCAAGCCGCTCCCGCTCGCGTTGGCGGATTTTCTCCCGTTCGATCGCCACCGACCGCATGCGCTTGCCCAGCGTATCCGTTGCGATCAACGGCATGGCAAGCGTGAGAACGGTCGCAATCGCGCCGATTGCCGCGAACACCATCGCAAGCAGGCGGGTATCGAACGCATTTGCGAAGAACATGTCGATCACGGCGCCGCCTCAGAAATCGAAATTGATCATCTTGCGCATCACGAAGACGCCAATGGTCATCCAGGATGCGCAACACAACAGCATGATGCGGCCCATGGGATGGGTCCAGAGCAGCTCGATATATTGCGGGCTCGTGATATAAACGAGCGTCATCACCGCAATCGGCAGCGAGCCGATGATCATGGCGGAGGCCTTGGCCTCCATGGACATGGCCTGGATTTTTCCCTTCATCTTCTTTCGCTCGCGCAGCACGCGGGAAAGGTTACCGAGCGCTTCCGACAGGTTGCCGCCGGCCTTCTGTTGAATGGCGATGACGATGGCGAAAAAATTCGCTTCCTGCACCGGGATGCGCTCGTACAGTTTTCCGCACGCTTCCCCTAGCGGGATGCCGACTGCCTGCGTTTCTATGATCGAGCGGAATTCGCTCTTGAGCGGTTCGGGAGCCTCGCTGGTGATCATGCGCAGGCTCTCAAGGAGAGGCAGGCCGGCCTTGACGCCGCGCACAACGATATCGACCGCGTCCGGAAATGCGTTCAAAAATTTTGCTTCCCGGCGTTTCTTTAGGTACTTCAGCATCCAAAACGGCAGGCCGCAGCCGGCGGCGAAGCCAAGCCCCAGCGCGGTGAGCAGTCCACCGTCGAGCAAAAAGCCGATCAGAAGGCCGATCACCGCCAAGGCGGCACACGTGATAAAAAAGCGCTGCTTCGACCACGCAAGGCCTGCTTGTGCGATGCGCACGTTGAGCGAGGCGGATTTGGCGCGGCGGTCTTCGACTTGCTTGAGGGTCGCCTCGATCTGCTCGCGACGCGGCTTTTGTTGGTTGCGCGCCGTACGTGCAGCAGGCGCGGCCGGGTACGCTCGCACCACGCTCTGTTGGCGTTTTTCAGCCTTCTTCTCTCCGGACAGGACTGGATAAAGAAAGACCCAGGCGACCCCGCCGATCGCGACCGCAACAAGGAAGAACATTGGCATGTTCTGCATGGCACGATCTCGTCAGGCCCGGCCCGTTTCGTTTGCGTGTTCGGCGGCATCAAGGGCGGCGGCGAGCCGTTGCTCCTCGCCATAGTAGCGCGCGCGTTCCCAGAACCGCGGCCGGCCGATCCCGGTAGACCGATGGCGCCCGACGATGTTGCCGTGCGCATCCTCGCCGAGGAGATCATAGACGAACAGATCCTGGGTGGTGATGACGTCACCTTCCATGCCGACCACTTCGGTAATGTGGGTGATCCGGCGTGATCCGTCTCTCAGACGCGCGCCCTGAATGACGACATCGATCGACCCGCAGATCATCTCGCGGATGGTGCGCGAGGGCAGCGCGTAGCCGCCCATGGTGATCATCGACTCGATGCGCGAGAGCGCCTCACGCGGACTGTTGGCGTGGAGCGTGCCCATGGAGCCGTCGTGGCCGGTGTTCATAGCCTGTAGCAGGTCAAAAGCTTCCGGTCCGCGCACCTCGCCGACGATGATCCTTTCCGGCCGCATGCGAAGGCAGTTTCGGACCAGATCCCGCATCGTAATCTGACCCTCGCCTTCCAGGTTGGGGGGACGGGTCTCAAGCCGCACCGCATGCGGCTGCTGCAGCTGCAATTCCGCCGCATCCTCACACGTGATGATTCGCTC
>CATPCO010000186.1 GCA_955652925.1 uncultured Xanthobacteraceae bacterium
ATGCTGCACGCTCTGTCCATGGGTGCGCCGCCGCACGGGGGAATCGCCCCTGGAATCGACCGCATCGTGATGCTTTTATGCGGAGAGGAGAACCTGCGGGAAGTCGTGCTGTTTCCGATGAATCAGCGTGCCCAGGACCTGATGATGGGCGCCCCGTCGGAAGTCTCGTCGCGCCAGTTGCGCGAGCTCCATATCCGCCTCGATCTGCCTGAGAAGGCGCGCTAGCCGCGCGTGCGCCTGTGGGGTGTAGCCCGCATGAGCGAAGCCGCCTTCGCAAAGCTTCGGCGGCCTTGCTCCAAGTTGGCCCGTCGAAGCTTCAGCGAAGACGGGCGATATGCGGGAGCACCTTCCCGGATTTCGCTTCGCTCATCCGGGCTACAGACGAGCGCGTGCGAACTATTGGTTAAGTTCGTGCAATGCAGAATCTTCTTGACTCCGGGGATGCGAGCTTTATGTGGGGACAAGCCGCTGTGATCTGTCCGTCTTCTTCGGGTAGATCGGGCGGCATTCGCTTGCCGTGGGCGCGCTGCCTCGGCGTTGGGATGGCTCGGTTGGGGAGGACGGCGATGCGCCAGAACGCCCTCTTGCGATCGGAGAAGGGCCCTGCAGGCTCCGTCCGAAGGAAACCCGTGAGCGTGGTTGTGCCCGCGCAGGAACGCGATGACCATTTCGCTGAGCGCAACGGAGTGCGGTGTGCCGGCGTGCATCTCATCGTCGACTTGCATGGCGCCCAGGGTCTCGACGACATCGATCTGATCGAGGCGACGCTGCGCCGCGCCGTTGGTGCGGCGCGCGCGACCCTCCTGCACATCCATGTTCACCATTTCCAGCCGAACGGGGTCTCCGGCGTGGCAGTCCTCGCGGAGAGCCACATCTCGATCCATACCTGGCCGGACGCTGGCTACGCCGCGATCGACGTCTTCATGTGCGGCAAGGCAAATCCGGACGCCTGCGTTCCGGTTCTGCGCGACGCCTTCCGGGCGCAACGCGTGGAGGTGAACGAGATTCTGCGCGGGCAGGGCGCCTGAGCCGATACGCGGGACAGAGGACGCGATAGTGCGACAAACGGCTCTTTTGCCGTCACGTCTCGCCGAGGACCGATGACCGCCGGCAAGCGCTGGATTCCGGAGACACTCTTTGACGATCTCGGGTTCCGCATAACCTATGCGGTGGAACGCGTGCTCTACGAGATGCAAACGGAGCATCAGCATCTTGTGCTTTTCGAGCACGGTTTCTTCGGCAAGGTTCTTATGCTTGATGGTGCCACCCAGGTCACCAGCAAGGATGAATTCATCTATCACGAGATGATGACCCATGTGCCCATCCTCGCCCATGGCAACGCGCGCGAGGTCTTGATCGTCGGAGGAGGCGATTGCGGCATTGCCGAGGAGGTGCTCAAGCACAAGACGGTCAGGCGCCTCACCCAGGTTGAAATCGATGCGTCGGTCGTGGAGTTCTCAAAGGAGCACTTCCCGGAGTTCACGGGGCCGGTGCTGAGCGACCGGCGCTTTGATCTCGTCATCGACGACGGCATGAATTATGTGACCAAGACCGACCGTCGTTTCGACGTGATCATCGTGGATTCGACCGACCCGCAAGGGCCGGGCAAGGTTCTGTTCAGCGAGAGGTTTTACCGCGCCTGCCGACGCTGCATGAATGCCGGCGGCGTCATGGTCACGCAGAACGGAGTCCCCATTCTCCAATCGGATGAGCTCGTGACGGGCATCAGGAAATTTCGCAAGCTGTTTGCGGATGGCGCCTGCTATGTCGCCGCGATCCCGACCTATGTGGGCGGGCACATGGCCATGGGATGGGCCTCGGACAATCCGAAACTGCGCGCATTGGCGGTCGCGACGATCGCTGGCCGCTACAAGCGGGCAGGGAGCTTTCCGACCAAATACTGGACGCCGGAAGTGCATGTCGCGGCATTTGCACTGCCGCGCTTCATTGCCGACAAGGTCGCAAGAGCAAGCAAGCGCTCCCGCTGATCGGTTCAGCGCGGAGCTTCGCTGGCGGCGTTGAAGTTCAGCTCGATGACGACGTTGTTGGGGTCGTTGAGGAAAATCTGCCAGCGCTGGCTATTCGGCACCTGATTGACCCGAAAGGGTATGCCTTTTTGCCGCAGATGCTCCTTCATGGCCTCAAAACCCCGGCTGCCAAAGGCAACGTGATCAATGACGCCGGAATCGGGCCGCTGCGGCTTGTCGGTGGGCGAAATGTCGTTGAGGTGCAGGACGGGATGCCCGTCGCTGTAAAGCCATGCGCCCGGGAAATCGAATGCCGGCCGTGGTCCGTTTTTTAATCCAAGCACCTCCTCATAGAATTGCACGGTATCGGCGAGCTTACGGGTTGAAACGTTGTAGTGATCGAGCATGCCGACGCTCATATTCATGGCATTCTCCGCTAGGCGTTGCTTGCATTCATGTGCCGGAAGCTAGCGCGAAAATCTGCGCACGACGAGAGCCACGGGCAGCAGGTGAGAGGAAGAGGCGCCGCGCGCGCAGGTTGTCTCGCGCGTCCACAAGAAAGGGCGGCCAAGCGGGCCGCCCAGTTTGAAACGCCACGCGGGGAGGAAACGGAGAAGGAGGCTCGCAACAGGCCACAGGTCAGGCCATTCGCCGCTCTCATGCGCGTCACGGCGCTGATTCGTCAAGGACTTTTCTGGCTTCGCAATCGGCCAGGCGAGACGGGGAGGGCCCCCATGCGTGCGGCAACCTCCGCCGGCACGGCATAAGCCCGCAACACCTGCCGCATGTCCCGCAATCCGCAGGCCTCACGCTGCACAATGAACTGCCAGAGCGCGACGCTCGCTTCTGCGACCAGAGCCGAGCGCATTTGACGCCGATCGAGCGTGTCTGAAGGCGCTTGGTCGAACTCCGCGAGCGCGGCGAGCGCAGCCTCTAAGGCGCGCCCGAGCCGGCCGAGAGCCGACGCCCTTTCCTGCGCGAATTCGCGATCGAGCTGTTGCGCGGGATTGATCGACGGGTTCGGCATGGATGAGGATATAGTCCGCCTCGGCCTTGCCGGTCCAATGGAGGAGACGCGTTATGGCAGCAATCTTCACCGCCCTTCGGGCGCTCGTGGTGCTGGGGCTGGCGAGCACCGCCGTCTGCTCGCAGGAGAACCTGAAGGTCGCAATCCCCCAGCGCGGGGCGTGGGATGCCGGAGTGGCCGAGCTCGGCCAACGCGGCGGCATCTTCAAAAAGTACGGGCTCTCGCTTGAAATCCTCTACGTGCAGGCGGGTCCGGAATCGATTCAGGCGGTGATCGGAGGCAGCATGGATATTGCCACTGCGGCCGGGGTCTCGGCCGCTGTCGGGACGTTCGCCAAGGGAGCGCCGATTCGCATCATCGGGAGCGAAATGATCGGGGCGCCGGATTTGTACTGGTACGTGCCGGTGAACTCGCCCATCCAGCGCGTCGAGGATTTCAACGGCAAGACGGTTGCGTACTCGTTGACCGGCTCCTCGAGCCACGCCGCGCTCCTGGCGCTCATTGCCCAGTACAAGCTCTCGGCCAAGCCGACCTCGACCGGCAATATCGCAGCGACAATCACCCAGACAATGACCGGCCAGGTCGATGTCGGCTTTGGCGCGGCGCCGTTCGGGCTCGATCTCCTCGAAGATGGAAAGATCCGTATCATCGCGACCGGCAACGAGGTTGCCTCGCTGCGCACACGCACGGTTCGTGTCAATCTGACCAGCGTGAGCAACTTGCAGAACCGCCGCGACGCCATTGCGCGGTTCAACCGCGCCTATCAGGAGACGGTCGACTGGATGTATTCCGATCCGGCCGCGCTCAAACACTATGAGGAATATTCAGGTCTTCCCGAAAAGATCGTACTGCGGGTGCGCGGTCTCATCCCAAAGGAGAGCCTCGCCACTGGTCGCGTCGCGGGCATGGACCAGATCATGGCGGACGCGGTCGCGGGAAAGTTCATCCCCGCGCCGCTGAGCTCAGAACAAATCCAGGAGCTGGTGCAGATTCCCAGTGGCTCGCCTTGAATTCCGGATTTCGCTTCTGCTCACTCAGGGTTGCCCCTTCTGACGTTCTGAAAACGCGGCGCCGAAAGCGCCGCGTTTTGTACTTACCGGCGTGGCGATCAGGCCAGCACGCCGTATTTTTTGAACCACGCGATCGCCTGGTTCCAGGCATCTTCGGCGGCGTCCTTGCGGTAGCTCGCTCGGTAATCGGCGTGGAATCCGTGGGGAGCGCCCGGATACACTTTGATCTCAAAGGTCTTTCCCGCGGCCTGCAAGGCAGCCTTGAAGGCTTCCACTTGGGAGACAGGGATGCCCTGATCGGCCTCCCCGTACATGGCAAGAACGGGTGCTTTCATCTCGCCTGCGCGCTCGGTCGGGCTCTTGGGCCAAATGGATTTCAGGCTGTCCGGATCGACCGGAAAACCGTAGAACGCAACGGCGGCTTTCAGGCCAGGGTTATGGGCGGCATATTCCAACGTGTTCCGTCCGCCGCGGCAAAACCCGATGACCCCGAGGCGGTTTGTGTCTGCTCCCTGCGACTTGGTCCAGGCCACCGTCGCATCGAGGTCCGAAAACAGTTCGGCATCCGGCTTGCGATTGACGAGAGGCATGAGCTTTGAGGAGTCGGTGATCTTGGTGAGGTCCTCGCCCACGCGGAAATAATAATCGGGAGCGACCGCAAATGCGCCGGCCTTGGCCAACCGGCGCGCCACGTCCTTGATGTATTCGTGGAGACCGAAAATCTCCATGCAGACCAGGATCACGGGCGCGTTCTGTGTGTTGGCCGGGCGCGCGTAATAGGCTGGCATCTCGCCGTCGGCGACCTTGACCTTTGCGTCGCCTGCGGTCAGCCCCGTGGTGTCGGTGTGGATTGCATCGGCGCGCACCGGCCCCGCAGCCAAGGTATAGCCGGCTGCGGCCGCCGCCGATGCCGTCATAAAGAAGCCGCGTCGGGACAACGGGTCGACCTGGTGGGCCAGGCCTTCGGCATCCGGCGTGAGTCTTGCGTGCACATTCATGGCAGTTCTCCTTGCGGGCTAGTGGGGAGCCGGAATGGCGGCTTCGGAAAACCAGCAGGCAATGCTTGCTATTCTAAATGCCCCAGAAGGCGAATTATTCCGCGTGAAGGGCTGCCGCACAAGTACGTTCGTCCGGCCGCATTCCGGCCGCAGCCCTCGTTGCCCTGCCTGCGGGTCTATCCGCGACAGTGACCGAGATGACTGGACAGGGGGAACTCGACCTTGCCTGCGGAGTTCTTCGCTCAGGTCCTTAAGGAAAAGGAGTTCCACTGATGTGTGACTATAGTTTGCACCACGTCGCAACCAGGCCCGCCAGAATCGAGGACAAGCTGGTTGTGACCAAATTCAGCAATTCCATCACACGTGGCTTTTCCGCAGTCGGAGAGCCGAATGTCGCAGTGTGCCTGCTTGCGGGCACTGAGATTGCGTTCGAGGCGAATGTGGAATGTGAGCCTTCGTTCGGAATTGGAATCCTTCCGAACAAGAAGACTGGACAGCGGCTCGCGCGTTTTCGGCAGATCAACATGGACAACGCGGTGACTCATCACGATGCGTTCGAGTTCCCGGACGGCCAGGTGGTGTTGCTTACCCGTCTTTGTGAAGGCCAGCGTGCAACCGTATTGCAATTGCCCCCTGCCGCCCGCGCCGCCGGCCAGGAGGAAACGGCAGCTGCCCAGGCTCGCGAGCCTTCGCTCTCGACCTGAACGCTGCTGGCACGCACGCGAGACTGTCAGCACGAAAGAAATAGAGCCACCGGCATTACCGGTGGCTCTATTTGTATTTGTCGCTGCTGGGTGCGGCGGCGCGATAACCCTATGCTTCAGGGAACGAGACCAGCGTCTCGAACCTATAGCCGCACGCTTCGCATTCCCAGAGATGGCGCACGCGATGGCGGTCGAGATACTCAGACCATTCAGGCAGGAAGATCGCCTCCCCGCATTGCGCGCAGTAGTTTTGCAGCCTGCTGTGAAGCTGTTTGCCAGGGCTCGCTGTCCGGAGCTCCATGACGTTTCCTCCCGCCATGTTTCCACCCCGTCCCCGCGCCATGGTAGCTCATTCACCATTGCAATGAAGCAGCAGTCCTGACCTAAAACTCTGCGGCTCCGATTCGAACGGGTCATTTGTCATTATGCTGTCACGTCTGCGCCGGCGTGACATACATTAACCAGCTTGCGCTTTCCGTTGGTTCTGCGCAGAAAATCGTAATTTCCGGTCGCGGGACACTTTTATTCGTCCCTTGGTTTCGCTATATAGTGCCACAGGGATGGGGGGGTACAGAGGAGGTTTCTGTGCCCTTGGTGCGCGATCTGCATCCCGAGTTCGGCTACCTTGGCTCGCTTCACCTCTTCGGCCGCAAGCTTGGGCTTGTTCTCGTCTTTATTGGCTTTGGCGTGATTGCGGGGATGAGCGGCTTGGCCGTCTTCATGGCGGACGAGCAGCCCGATCCAATGAAGGCCATGGCGCTCGCTCCTCCTGATGCTATGAGTCGCGATTCCGGCTTAGTCATGCCTGCCCCCGTGGACGCATCCGTCCCGATTGAACCCGCACAGAAACCAGCCGAAACCAAGACTTCCAGGCCGGCATGCCAGGAAGGTGCGGCTGTGGATTGTGCTGTTCCCAGTGTCCCCAAGCTGCACCGACCGCGACTAGCGCCGGCCGTCAACGAACGGCCAGCGATCGCCGCGGTGCCCATCGGGCGGGTTGATGCGCCGCAAGTCGTCCCGGCAGAGGTCAGTCCAACTCCTCCAACATCTGAGCCGGTCCCAGTGGCGGCAGCGCCGGAGCCCGCAGACGTCTCCAGTCAGCCCGCGGAGGCCGCCCCGGCCGCGCCAGCACCGGTCGCGCCGCCGCCCGCGGCGAAGAAACGCCAGCGCATCGAGCAGGTCGAGCGGCGATATCGCGAGCGAGAGCAGCCTTCCCACCGCGGCAATTTCGGCAGTCCGGTCTGGGCGGGATACGCTCGCGTCTATTGACGCGACTGGGAAGAGACACGGCAAAGATGGGGGGCGGCGCATGCGCCGCCCCCCATCTTTATCGGTTCATCGATCTCGCTATAGTGGCTGCGCAAAAGTGCCACGCCGCAAGCAGGAGAGGAACATGCCTGAAGTCTATGTCCATGCCGTCAAGGGCCGTACGCACGATCAGAAGCGCGCGCTCATAAAGGATATCACCGACGCCGTGGTGAAGAATTTCTCCGTCCCTGTCGAGGCGGTGCTGGTGCAAATCGTGGAATCGGAACCAACCGACAAAGCGAAAGGCGGAGTGCTGTTTAGCGAAATGCGCCGTTGAGGCCGGGGCCCCGCTCTGCGGCAATTTCTACATCGCTGAAATGGAACGGCTTGACGGGAAGACTGCGCTGGTGACCGGCGCGGCCTCCGGCATCGGCTTGGCCACCGCGGAGCTGTTTGCTGCTCGCGGCGCGAAGGTCGCGCTCAATCACCTTCCGAACGACAAGCGCGGTCCCACCGCGGTCGAGCGACTGCGCGCACAGGGCCACGCCGTGTTTGCGGCGCCGGGGGATGTTGCAAGCCCGGACTCTGCAGAGAAAATGGTCGGTGAAGCAATCGCGGCCTTGGGGCGGCTTGATTTTCTCGTCAACAATGCGGGTACCCCGGCTACCATGGCACCGATCTCGCCGAGCGAGCTCGATCGGCTCACCGACGAGTTCTGGGCGACGATTCTGAGCACCAATCTGCTCGGCCCTTTTCGCTGCACGCGCGCGGCGGCGAGTGCGCTCAAGTCGGCCCATGGAGCGGTCTGCAACACCGCCTCAGTCGCCGGCCGCAACATGCCCGGCTCCAGCATGGCCTATGGCGCAAGCAAGGCCGGTCTCATCAACTTGACCAAGAACCTCGCCCGCGCGCTCGCGCCACAGGTGCGGGTCAATGCAGTCGCGCCCGGTTTCGTCGATACGGACTGGACGCGGCAATGGCCGGCCGAGCGCAAGCAGGCCTCCATCGAGCGCACGCTGCTCAAGCGCGCGTGCACTCCGGCCGACATCGCAGCGGCGATCGTATTCCTGTGCGCCGATGCCACAATGGTCACGGCACAGACTCTTGTCGTGGACGGGGGTTATTCGCTGTAGCGCTATCAGGTGACATCATGCAAACGGTTCTCATCACCGGCGCGGCAGGCGGCATTGGCACGGGCATGCGCCGGCTGCTCAAGGGCGCTTATCCGAACATTCGATTGAGCGACCTCAAAACGCCGGCTGATCTTTCCTCCGAGGAACGCTTTGTGCAGGCGGACCTGGCCGATATGGCGCAGGTCGAGCGCGCGGTCGCCGGCGTGCAGGGAATCGTGCATCTCGGAGG